>NZ_JANSJH010000027.1:0-26130 GCF_047462495.1 Synechococcus sp. H55.2
GGGAGAGGGGCCGGGGATAAGGACAACTGCTGCCAGAGCATCAGACGGGATCTAGGAGTTAGCAGAAAGGGGTACGCTGGCAAGGCTAAGATCCGATTGACCCAGTTCCGTTCCCTGCTCCCGCAGCGGGCGGGATGGGTCAACTTGGAAGCTGTTGATCCCTGCAACCTCTTCTGACCCTGTGCCGACGCTACAACTGGCCTCGCCAACTTCCGCGGCCTGGATCGAGCAGGCCATTCGCCACCTCGACCTGATTTTGCTAGATCACGCCAACTGCGAGAAGAAAGCAGCGGGCAATGCCCTCAGTTTGCTGTTTCGCTACCCGGCCAACGGGCGGCTGGTGGAAGCCCTTTCACCACTGGCGCGGGAGGAGCTGCAGCACTTTGAGCGGGTTCACCGGCACCTGCAACGGCTGGGGATCCCGATCAGGCCCCTCTCGGCTGCTCCCTATGCCAGCCGCCTCAACCAGCACCTACGCCGCTCCGAGCCGGAGCATCTCTTGGATGCACTGCTAGTGGCCGCCATCATCGAGGCCCGCAGCCACGAACGCCTAGGCCTGCTGGGGATCCACGTCCCCGACCCGGAGCTGCGGCAGTTTTACCTCTGGCTGGCGGCGGCTGAAGAGCGGCACTGGCAGTTGTATTTGGATCTGGCGCTAGAACAGTTCCCCGCCGAGCCGGTGCAGGAGCGGCTGGACGCTTTGCTGCAGGTGGAAGCCGAGATCCTCTCCACCCTTCACCCCGAGCCTCGTGTCCACAGCTAACCTCTCCCCTTCCCGTGCAACCCCATGTTCCAGGCAACGCGGCGGTGGCTGGCCCTCTGGTACACGGTGGTAACGGGGGTGTTTTTGTTGCTGTTTGCCGGCAGCTTCTACTGGTATGTGCAGTCAACCCTGATTGAGCGGGTGGACGACACGCTGGGCCATGTGGTGGAAATTGTCGAGCGCTCCCTGGTGGTGGACGAGAGCCTCTTGGACCCGCAGCAGGTCCGCCACAGCTTGGAAGCCAGCTTTCGGGATGATCCCAGCACCCTAGCAGACGACCACATCGACCTGGAGTGGTTTGATCCCCAGGGATCCCTCATCTGGTCCACCGTGCCCGGCGGCATCCCTGCCCCCCTGCTGACGGAGGGATCCCTGCACACCGCCCGCATCGCGCCTGGGTATTGGCTGCGCCAGTTCACCGAGCCGATCCTGGCCAGTGGGAAGCTGCTGGGGTATTTGCGGGTCAGCCACCCCTGGTTTGAGGTGAGCAAGCCGACACGCCAGCTCATTCGGGATCTCAGCCTCTGGGTAGCGGCCAGTTTGGCCTGTGTAGGAGGAATCGGCTGGCTGCTCTCCGGTTTGGCCATGCAGCCCATCCGCCAGTCTTACCAGCAGCTCAAGCAATTTACCGCCGATGCCTCCCACGAGCTGCGCAGCCCCTTGGCCAGCATCCAGACCACGGTACAGGTGGCTTTGGCAGACTCCCAATTGGATGCCGACACCCGCCAGCGCTGGCAGATGGTGGAGCGGCTGTGCCTGCGGCTGGGCCGGCTGGTGGACGACCTGCTGTTTCTGGCCCGCCACGACAGCGGCATGGTGCCTTTCCAGCCCCGCTGCTGTGCCCTGGATGCTCTGCTGCTGCAGGTGGTGGAAGAGTTGCAGGGCTTGGCCAACCAAAAAGGGATCCGTCTAAAGCTGGATATGGCCGCCCCCCCAGAGGAGACGGGAGGGGATCCCTTTGCCTTTTGGGGAGATGAAGAGCAACTGGCCCGCCTGTTCACCAACCTAATCGAAAACGCCCTTCTCCACACCCCCCCCGGCGGCGAGGTGCAGGTGCGGCTAAAACAGCGGCTGCGCTCCGGATCCCCAGAACTGGTGCTGCAGGTGCAAGATACCGGGCCGGGGATCCCACCCCAGGCACTGCCCCACTTGTTCGACCGTTTCTATCGGGTGGATCCGGCCCGCAGCGGGGATCCCAATCGGCGGTCGGGCTCAGGTTTGGGGCTGGCCATTGTCAAAAGCATCGCCGAGCAGCACCGGGGACAGGTGCGGGTTGAGAGCAAGGTGGGGCAGGGATCCACCTTTGAGGTGATTTTGCCCCAGCGACGATTGGAAACTTGCACTCCAGAAACTGTCTAAAGGTGCTCTAGAAAACAGACAATCCTTGGACAGTATGTTAAATTCAGGCTAAAGTTCAGTCTACTCTTTACTGCAAACATCCTGGCTTAATAGCCTTACTTTTGAGCCGAGGCTCTTTTTCTGACTTTCCGTCATTTTCTGTTTCCGGATTTCAGAATTTCTCTTTAAAAGCAAAGTCAGGACTAAGACAGATGAGGCGGAACTGGATCCCAGCCTCTGCTTTCTCTTGCAAGTTGCCGGCAGGGTAGTAAGCCGACTGCTTGAGTATGTCTGTTTACCGGCAAGTCCGGAGAAGTTCCTCTCCCCCTCCTCCAAAAACTTCCAAAAAAATGTATCGTTTCCAAGTTCGCGCCACCACTCAGCCCGGTGATCGAATTGCCCTGGTGGGATCCAGCCCTCGGTTGGGCGCCTGGGATCCGAGCCGCTGTGTTTGGCTGCAGACGGATCCCGCTTGTTATCCGCTCTGGTGGGTGGAGTTGCCATTAGGCCCGGCAGATGGCACTTCTGGCCCCCTATCCTCCGGGGAGTGGCCTCAAGAGACCCCTCGAGTGGAGTACCGATATCTGCGCGTTCAGGCCGATGGCGAAGTTATTTGGGAAGCTGCCGATAGGAATCGCTGGGTGCCGCTTGAGCCTCAGCCTTTGCCATCAGTTTTGATCGTGGAAGATGGCGAGTTTGGCCGGATCCCTTCCTGTCCTTACGGCTATTTTGCCACCCCTATTCTTGAGCCTGAGCCTGAAGATTTGCCGGGACTGAAGATAGTTGTTTTGGGTAGCTCCGTTGCCCTGGGGTGCAGCGCCTGGCTATTGCGAGGTTGGGCCTGGCTGTTGCAGAAAGCCTTGCGGGAGCGCTACGGCCATCGGGTGCGTAATCTCTCGGAATTGGGGGCTACGGTCAGCCGAACGCTGGCACGGTTTGATCAAGTTGTCGTTCCCGAACAACCGGACGTGGTAATTGTGGCCTTGTCGTTGGGAAATGAGGGCTTGGCCACGGCTCTGCCGGAGCATCGACGTGCCGTCCAAAGGCGGTTTGAAAACGGCCTGCGACGCCTGATTGAGAAGATTCAAAATATAGGCGCTTTGCCCATCTTGGCAGGGGTCTATCCTCACGGCGACTATGGTCCAGAACAGCATCTGCTTCTGCAGGAAACTCAGCAAAAGATGCTCGGTTGGGGATGCCCTGTGTTCAATTGGCTGCCCATCCTAGACGATGGCCAGGGCCGCTGGAAACCAGACCTTGCTTTTGACCCCGCTCACCCCAATTCCAGGGGGCATCAGGTCATGTTTGAGGCCATCGATCTCTCGCTCTTGGATCCCGGCCAAGTTCTGTCGGCTCGTGGAAAGCTGGCTCAATCCACTGCAGAACGAATCATTTTTGAAGACGGCAATGGCTTTTGGGTAGCTGCAGAAATAGGCAGAGATCAATTTCGCATCGTGAATATAACCCCCTACCCTTATACCCTTGCGCCAACTTGGCAATCTTTGCAGACTGCTTTCCAAAAATCACGCCTGCAGCCGGGACTGTATATTGGCAGAAGCGATGCAAGGATAGGAGACAAGACCCTACATTTACTTTCCATACAAGAGGACAGTTCGGTTCAAACCACCCTCTCCATTCCTGCAGATGCCGACCTCATCTTCTCCCCAATAGCTCAGTTCTTTTCCGCAGAAGCAGTAGAAACGATCTTCGAGGATGGATCCCTGATCCTGCTCAAGCTCAGTGGATCTTCAAAAGGCTCTTCTGATCCCAGGCCTCGCCTGTGCGTGATCAATCGGAGCAATCACGAGTACAACATCCACCCCATGTGGAAGGAAGTGCGGGCTGCCCTCAGAGCTCTGCCACCAGGGGTTTATGAGGATCCCCTCTATCGCGATGCTCCTTTCCGCACGTTGATGATTGGAGAAGGGGGGTTGGAAAGCCGGGTCAAGGCCGCTCCCAACTCGGTCATGCTATTGGAATACACATGCGCCTTATCTGATATTCATCGCGTTGCTGTTGTTCCCCTGGGGGATCGCTGTGCGGTGCGAATGCTGCTCTACAAGTTGGAATATGACGGGCCTGCATTTCCTTTTGATCTGACCCGCACCAGCAACTTGGCCGATGTGGCCGATATGATCCAGCACGAGTTTCAGGGCATGTGGGATCCGCAATATTTGCACTACAGCCCTGAAGACAGGCGAATTTATCACAGCAAGTGGACAGGTCTTTCTTTCGGCCATGAGGTGGAAGAAGGGGAAGATCCACTGCAGAATATGAATCCAATCCACGAGCGGATGCGGACTCGTTATACAGCTCGCGCCAAGCGCTTTCTGTATGTCTTGGAAAAGGCCGATAAAGTTTTGTTCGTGCGCACAGGCGGTTGCCGGCGAGAGGCTGTTGTTGACTTGGTAGATAAGCTGGCGGCTAAGCGCAGGGGCAAGCCTTTCTTGTTGCTGGTTATTTCCCTTCAGTCTTCCGATGAGTTTGTAGGGATCCCCAATGTTATCCATTACAACTTGGAGTTTAACCCCGACCGCATGTGTGCAGATCCTGAGCATTGGAAGTACTGCACAGGGATCATGAGGGATATTCTCCATTCCTTGGGGGTCTCTAGCCGCAATCTTTTCTGGTGCCCCCCACAACTGTAGGCGCCGACAATGGGCGGGTGGGGATAGAGCAGAAGTTTGAGGCGCTCCAAGGTGCTCAATCCAGAAAGCTGATGATCGGACTCGAACCGATGACCTGCTCATTACGAGTGAGCTGCTCTACCGACTGAGCTACATCAGCAACGGTTGATTCGATGGGGGAACCCGCCACTCCGGAGCAAGCAATCCCGATCTTGATCCTGGGCAAGCTTACTGATCTTACCTCATCCTTGCCTTACTCGGGATCCCCGGCGCCACAACCCCAGAGATAGCCCCAGCGTCAGCCACACCAACCAATCCCCCGTGCGGCTGTAGAAGGTGGTCTCAGAACGCCGCCTTACCTCTCCCGTGATCACCCCCCGCTGAAAGATGGGGCCGACCTGCTGGAGCCGACCTGAGGGATCCACCACCAGGTTGCCGCCGGTGTTGTTGACAAACACCATGCTACGCCGGTTTTCCACAGCCCGGAAAACCGAGAGCTTGCCGTGCAGCATCGGCCAGTGGCTATTGCCAAACCAGCTATCATCCGAAATCACGATCAAAGACTCGGCGCCATGACGGGTTAGAGCGCGGCTGGGCGCAGGCAGCACGCTCTCCAGGCAGATCATCACCCCCAAAGGCCCGAAAAGCTCGCCCCCGGCCAAAGGCCGATAGCCATCCGGCGAGGGCACATAGCGCCCCGACTCGAAATAGGGAAAGATCCACTGCTTGCCAAACCCATCCAGCAAGCTGCCCTGGGCGTCGAACAACAGGGCCATGTTCAACAATCGCTGCTGCTCCTCCGGCAGATGGGCTGTGCGGGGATCCGGCTCTGTTGCCCCCGTAATCAAAGCGCCTTCTGGCGGCAGAATCGCTTGCATCGGCTCGATCACATAAGGTTCCAGGGCGGTATTCAGCAGCCGCGCCCGCAGCGCCCCCTCCGGCCAAATCACCAATTGTGCGCCGGCGGCCACCCCCTGGGCAGAAAGTTGATGCAGCTCCCGGTAGCGCTCCCTGCGGTAGTCCCAACTGCGATCGGCTTCCAACCAAGCCACCTGCTGCACCGCCGCCACCCGAAAGCCGGGATCCCTGGCCAAAGCATCGAAGTAGGCCAGGCGCACGCTTCCATAAGCCAAGACCAGCCCCGTCAACCCCAGGCCCCAGGCGAGCGTACTCCAGAAATCCCTGTTCCTGAGCAGCTCATCCAAGCAGGTTCTCAGGGATCCTCGGGCCATCTGCCTGGCCATCTGCCAAAGCACCCCATTGACAAACACAGCAAAAAAGGTAACCCCCCAGATGCCTGTGATATCGGCCACCTGGATGGCAAGGGGCCAATCGAACAACAGGGAGCCCCAATGAAAGGGAATAGGCCACCAGAGCAAGCCCAACAGCCCATCCAAACCTGTCCAGACCGTGGCCAAGCCCAGCGGACGCGCCCAAGGCGGCAGGGGATGACTCAGATGCAAACTCAGGAGCGTAGCAGTGGTAAAGAAAAGGGGGATCAGGGGGGCCACCACCACGCCCCCCAAGATCTCCCAGGCGCTCAGCACCTTGACTGAGAAGGGATCCACCCAGAAGGCATACAGGCAAACCCAAAACCAAAGGCCATAGGCCAAACGCCACCGCGCCCACCCTTGCTGTTGTTCGCACAAGTCAAACAGCGGGGCTAGGCCCAGCAGCGCCCCCGGAAACCAATGCAGCCAGCGGTTGGGGGATCCCAGGCAAAGTAGCAGAATGGCCAGCCCCATCAGCCAGCGCCTGCCTGGGTTTCCTTTTTGGAGCAGATCCTGCTGTTGGGTTGAATCTCCCACTTTCAGCTTCATCAACAAGCGCCTAAATCTAAAGCTGTGTTAACATTTTGCATAACTTCAGGGGTCTGGCGCCTTCCGGCTTGGCTTGGGGATCTCGTCAGCGGTGCGTAGCACTATGGGCAAGGTTTTGGTTTTGAATGCCTCCTACGAGCCGCTCAACATCACCAGTTGGCGCAGGGCGGTTGTTCTGCTGCTCAAGGGCAAGGCCGAGCAAATCGAGCACAACGGTCGAGTGGTGTACGGCAACATTCCTTTGCCCACTGTCATTCGTCTGCGCCACTATGTCCACGTTCCCCACAAGGAGATCCCGCTCACGCGCCGCAACGTCCTCTACCGGGATGGGCACCGCTGTCAGTACTGCGGTTGCTACGGCGAAGACCTCACCCTCGATCACGTGATCCCGCGCTCCCGCGGCGGTGGAGATACTTGGGAGAACGTGGTCAGCGCCTGTGTGCGCTGCAACGTAAAAAAGGGCAACCGCACCCCCCGCGAAGCCGGTATGCCCCTGCTGCGCCAACCCCGCCGTCCCCACAGCACCCTCTACTTTGAAATCTCCAAAGCGGTTGACAGTGGTTCCCACCGAGAATGGTCCAAGTACGCCATCGGCCTGGAAGGGGATCCCCAAGAGGAACCGTTGGACAACGGCTAAGGATGGAGTTCTGACGTGGGGGCAGCTTTGGAAATGGGGGGAGAGGTGGTGGCCGGGATCCCCGTCTCGATCCACTGGTGGATCAGGGCATTGACCTCTTCGGGGCGCTCATCGTGAGGGCAGTGGCCGGCCTCCAGGAAGTATTCCACCGCCTGAGGGTAGTGAGCCCGGTAGAGCTTAGAGCGCTCGCGGGCCCGCATCCAGGGATCCCGTTCTCCCCAGATCAACAACAGCGGGCGCACCAAGCTGCGCAGCAGCTCATCCACGTAGCGTCCCTTCTGCCCGCCCCGCATCAAGGCTACAAACACATCGGCAGCCCCCGGATCCCGCGTGGGGCGGTGGATGTCTTCCACCAGTTGGTCTGTCACCGCCGCCGGGTCGTAGTAGACCTGCTTCAGCTTGGCCCGGATCACGTGCGGCTGTCGCAAGTACTGAAACAGCAAGTAAGATACCAGGCGCTGCCGCAGGCCCCAGCCCACCAATCCGCCCAGCCATTGCCGCCAGCCGCTCGGGGATCCTTTGAGCGTGGAGAACCCCCCTGCCCCATTCAAGAGCACCACGCCCCGCACCCACTCCGGCCACTCCGCCGCCAGACTGAGCACCACATAGCCGCCCAGGGAGTTGCCGATCCCCACCACGGGCCGACGGATCACCTGTTGGCAAAAGTCCCGCAGTTGATCCCGCCAGATTTCGGTGCGGTAGTCCCAGTTGGGCTTGGCGGAGCGACCGAAACCCAGCAAATCGATGGCATACACCTGATAGTGTTGCGCCAATTCGGGAATGTTTTTGCGCCAGTGGTCGGTGGAGGCCCCAAAGCCGTGCACCAAGAGCAAAGGCTGACCCTGCTCGCCTTGTTTGACATAATGAACCGACTGCCCTCGCCAAGTCCACCGCGCCGAAATGGGAGTGGCCGATGCCGATGTTGAAGCCATAGAAGTCGCTTGTAAGCTTTTCTTATTCTAGATTCTTTTAAATTCTGCTCAGCCGACTCTGGAGCTGTAGCCGCGCAGAGTATCCTAAACACGGATTGGACTTGCAGCATGATCGCCTTTTTGAGCGGCCACCTCGTCGCCATCGAATGGGGAGAGCGCAGCAGCCTCACCGTTGAGGTGCAGGGGATCGGCTATCGGGTCAAGGCCCCGGCGCGTTTTCTCAAGCAACTGCCCCCCATCGGAGAGCCCGTGCGGGTGTTTACCCACTTGGTGGTGCGAGAGACCGAGCTGGTGTTGTACGGGTTTGGCTCGCCAGCCGAGCGCGATTTGTTTGTGGAGCTCATCAAAGTTGCGGGGGTAGGGCCGGCTCTGGGTTTGGCTCTGCTGAATACCTTTGGCCTGCCGGAGCTGGTTCAGGCAGTGGTGACCGAAAACGTGCGCCTACTTTCCCTCGCACCAGGGGTAGGTCACAAAACGGCCCAGCGGCTGGCCTTGGAGCTGAAAACCAAGCTGGCCCACTGGCGACAAGGTTTGGAGAACGCAGATCGCCCCCTGGCCGGCGGGCCGCCCATGCCCATCCGGGAAGAGGTGGAAATGGCCTTGCTGGCCCTGGGCTACAGCGCTCAAGAAATTCAGGCGGCCCTGCAAGCTTTGCCCTCCCAGCCTCGCCCAACGGAAGAGTGGCTGCGGGATGCCATCACCTACCTCAGCCGCCAGCCATGAGCCCCTCTGTCCGCAAGCAGCCCCGCATCGGCATCCTGGGCGGCACCTTTAACCCTGTACATCACGGCCATTTGATCATGGCGGAACAAGCCCTTTGGCAGTTTGACCTGGATCAGGTGCTGTGGATGCCGGCAGGGGATCCCCCCCACAAGCCCCTGGCCGCCGGCGCCAGCAAAGCCGACCGCTTGGCTATGGTCAAACTGGCCATTGCCGACCACCAGCGCTTCGCCTGCTCAGAGCTGGAGATCCGCCGTCCGGGGCGCTCCTACACCATTGAGACGCTGCGCAGCCTTATCCAGGAGCAACCCAATACCCAGTGGTACTGGATCCTCGGCGTGGATGCCCTGCGGGATCTGCCCCAGTGGTATCGAGCCGAAGAATTGGCCCGCCTCTGCCACTGGATTGTCGCCCCACGGGTGGATGCCGGCGATGCCGCCCAGGTGTTGCGGTTGGTGGCCCAACAGTTGCCCATCCAGGCGGAAATCCTGGAAGCCCCTACCTTGACCCTCTCTTCCACCTACTTGCGGCGGCAAATCCAAAAGGGGGGATCCATTCGCTACCTGGTGCCCCCTGCCGTGGAGCACTACATCCGCCAGCACCGCCTCTACCTGCAGCGTGAAGAAGGGGAGGAATCCCTCCCCTCCGAATCAATCCGGTAGAAGTACCCCCAACCCCTTAGTAGGCCAAGCCCATGCTGCGGGTGGTTTCGGGGCCGAGATAGACCCGGATGCTCAAGAAATCCGTGGGGCAGGCAGTTTCGCAGCGTTTGCAGCCAACACAGTCTTCGGTGCGGGGAGAGGCCGCGATCATCCCGGCTTTGTTGTTCCCTTTCCAGGGCACCATCTCCAACACGTCGGTGGGACAAGCTCGCACACACTGAGTGCAGCCGATGCAGGTGTCGTAGATCTTGACCGAGTGAGCCATTAGCGTTCTCCAGTCGAGCAGGTTGAAAAGTTAAAAAAGATTGACCAATCGGCGTGGCAGCAACATCGCTGCGCAAGTGCCCTCAGTGTACTGTAGTCCTGCCAAGACACCCCAAGCTCCGATCCAAATGTTCAAACAAATTTACAGGATTGGGCTAGCGGAACGGCTGTCATAAGGGCCCCGGAGCCGTTGTTCCCGTTGGGCTAGGATCGCCTGAGAAAGACCAGGGCAAGGGATCCTATCAATGGGACGCTCGCTGCGGAATTGGAGAAGGCAAACCCAAGGCCAGATGCGCCGCCTGGGGCCTGTTTTGGCCGATATCCTCCAGGAGATCTACGCAGAGAACGTCCCTCGCCTGCGCCAATGGGATCGGCAGCTCACCGAGTGGGTGTACCGCCGCGGCTGGAGGGTGGATCCCTCCTTGCCCAAGGTGGCCATCTACGTGTTGGGCGCGGTGGTGATCCTGGCGATTCCGCTGCTCACCTTGGCGGTCTTGGTTGCCTTGGTTGCCTTTCTGGCCATCCAAATAGTTCAAAAATGGCCCCAGGAAGCCCCGGCAAGGGAGCGCCGTTATCTGCCCAGCGCCGACGCGGAGGACGACTCCGATCCCGGCCCAGAGAACTGGGATTTTTAGAGCCGGGCTAGCGGTCTTGTCGGATGCCCAAGCGCTGCTTCACCTGTCTGACCAGCTTTTGCTGGGAACGGTTTTCCAGCCTGTTCAGGCCGAGGGCGCCGGCCAGGATCCCCAACTGCAGCGCCAAGCTGGGCAGGGTGGTCTCCAGATCTCGCCCCGCCAAGGCCCGGAAGAAAAATACAAATGCCCCGATGGTGGCCGAGAATCCCACCGCCAGGTAGATGAAGCGCCGCAAACTCCGATAGGGAGCGGCCAGCTCCGTGAGCAGCCTCACCCGATCCGCCATCGGATCCTGGGGCAAGCTGGCTTTGGGCGAAGACTTGGGATCCGATTCTGCCATCGACTACACCTCCTCGGGCAACAGAAGGGGATCCCGACCGGAAACCCCCGCCAAAATGGCTTCGGCAGCGCGGCAGGCGGCCAGAATATCTTGCTCTTCCCCGCCCAGGTACACGCGGCCAAAGCTGCCAAAGGGCATCACCTCGAGGATGTTGATCCGGGCCGATTTTTCTGCCTCGTTGGCGGCCAGGGGGGCATAGCCTGCCGGCTGCACCTCCAGGATGTAGAGGGTTTGGCCGGCCAACAGCATTTGGCCGCGGCGGAAACGATTGATCAACTGGGTTTGGTGGGGATCGATGTTGCGGATGATCTGGCTGGAGATGATGCGCGGCTTGAGGCGCTCCTGTTCGCTCACCCCCAGAGCAGATAGAATGGCGCGGCCAGCCGTGCGGGTATCCCCCTGATTGCTGGAGTGTACCTCCAAAAGGCCGTAGAGGCGCTCCACCACCTGCAGCCCAGGCCTCACCGAAGTGGCTTTGAGGGCGATGTCCATGACGCGGTTGATCTCGATGCCGGGGGAAATCTCGACCCAGAGGGAAGTATCCCCTGGCAGGGGCAAAAAGCCCTGGGCCACCGTGCCCAGGTAGGCCGCGTACTGGGGCTGGAGCCGATCCAAAAACACATAACTGCGCAGGTCAATCCCCAAAGGAGTTCTCCCCCGTCTGTTGGGCTGGGTTGGACGTCGGACGACCGGGCCGGCATCCCTCCCTTTCTAGTCTCACGCCATCTCCTGGCTTTTGGGGAGAACGGCAGTTCGGGATCCCAACTTTTCCCCGCTACAGGCCACCCTGAGCCACCACCTTCACTGTTGTCAAAGCTTCCAGGTCAATGGGCCCGCGCACGTGCAGCCGCTGGGTGGAAATGCCCAAAGACAGGTCGCGAAACGCTCCCAAGGTGGGGATCCCGGCTCCCCGGCCTGCCGAGAGGGGGGACGTGTTGAGGTGGATCAGGGCGGCATCCACCTCCTGGAGAAAGCGCTGGGCTGCCGATTGGCTATCGGTGAGGATCGTCTCCGATTGACGACAGCCATTTTTGTTGATCCAGGCGATCGCCTCCGTCAGGTCGGCAACGGGCTGTAGGCGCAGATGAGGCTGTTCTGTGGAGTCAAAGCCCTCCCCAAGCGGGTGAAGCTGGGGGAATCGCTCCAGAATAGGGGCTGCTGCCTGTATATCGATCCCTTGACCCAGCAAGTCTTCAATCAGGGCGGTCAGATGATTGGCGGACCAATCGGTGTGGATCAGCAGCCAAAGGGTGAGGGGCTGATAAATCGGGATCCCTTCCGCGCCATACTGGGCCAGGGGATCCAACACAACTGACTTGACCAAAGGCCAGGGAGCCGTGCGATCCACGTAGATGTGGCCGTACCCCAGATGGGTGACCAGAGTCGGCACTTTGCTGGCCTGCAACAGGAACTCCACCCAGCCGGGGCGACCGCAGGGGATCACCAGATCCACGTAGCGGGTTTGCTGCAACAACAGCAACAGTGGGGAATCGGCCTGAGGATCGGCCGTTTGGTCTTGGACGGGCAGGGTTTGAATGGCCCCTTCCGGGATCCCGTGCTCGTAGGCGGTCTCTGCCAACAGGTTGACCAGGGCCTGATGGGTTTTCTGGATAGGGCCGCTGCCGGCCAGAATCACGCCATTGCCCGTCTTGAGACCCATGCCAATGCCATTCAAGGCAAACTCGGGGTAGATCTCGTAGACCAAGGCGATCAGCCCCAAAGGAACGCGGTAGCGGCCAATAAACAGCCCGTTGTCCTGACGGCACCCCCTCTCCAGGCTACCGATGGGATCCGGCTGTTGGGCCAAGAGAGCAAGCAACTGGGCGGATCGCTGCAGGCGCTCAGGAGTGAGCTTGAGGCCGTTGAGGATCCACTCCGGCAGGGTTTGCTCGCGGCAGCTTTCCAGGTCGAGGGTATTGGCCTCCAGCAGCAGATCGGAGCGATCCAGCAAACAACGCGAGAGAGCCAGCAGGGCCTGGCGCTTGGTTTGGCTGCTCAGCCGCTGCATCTGCGGCAGCAAACGGCGTACCTGTCGCAGAGTAGTGCTTAGGTCAAAGGCTGAACCGAAATCTGTCACTCGCTTCTCTCCTGCCTGGCTGACCGACGACAGACCTGCTCCCTTCTCCAGACCACTGCTAACAAGAAATGGCTGGATCCACAAGTGCCGGGGCTGCTGATTCTGCAGGGGATCGCCGGGGAAAGTCCCGCCAATCTTAAGGCCGCCGCAGCAGCAGGATCGCCGTGGCCATCAACAGGGTCAGCAACAAGCCAAGAATCAGAAACCAACTGAGCAACTGGGTTTGGCTGGGAAAGAGCACCGCACCGATAAACCCCACCACCAAAACAACCCCCAGGCTAAAGGTGAGGCCCAAGAGCGTGGATCCCTGGAGGGCATTTTCCCGCCGCAAGACCCACTGATGGCCGTTCCAGAACCACATTTTGCGATAGGGATAAGAAACCGCCAGTTGCTCAATATGCAAACGGTCGGGGGTGATGGCGAAAATATGCTGGCAACGGCTGCAGCCAAAAGCCTCGGTCAGGGTGATCAGGCGCAACTGACCCTGATGGCAACACGGGCAGGGGTAGATCTTGGTGGGCTCAATCGGCTGAGCCACCCGCAGGGACGATTTCTGCCGAGGCAACTTGCGGGGAGAAGAAAAGGCCACAGCTCCTAGTTGGGGAGAAGTCGGGATCCCTCACATCCTATCTTCAAGAAAGTGGAGTCAAGCCACCCAGAGATGCTGGGTGTAACGCCAGGTCAAGATTTGGTTGAGGACGAGGAAGATGAGAGCCAGAAGCCCATAGCCCAGCTTGAGAACTCTGCTCAGGTGGGGACGGGCCCAGAGGGGAAGAAAGCCCAAATCTGTGTGCTTGGCCCAGTGCACGAGAGCCAGCACGTGTACGACGTGAACCGGCAGGCAGTAGCGAATCATGCTTCGCTGGCCCAGGGGACTCATGCCGGCTACAGCGATGTAGAACATGGCCCAGGCAGCCAAATGGAGCCCCAGCCGCTCCCGCCAGCGCTGGCTCTTGCCGGCCAGGATACTCCACCCATCCAGCAAGCCTGTAACAACTAGGGATCCCAACGTAACAGACACAAACAGTTGGCTGAGAGCATCAGACCACAGGCCAGGATCCTTCACGGGTGCAGAAGGAGAGAGCAAGACTTGCCATCGCTCAGGGGAAAGAACATAGGTAGAAGCTTGGAAAAGGGCTTGGTAATTGGCCTGCACGCCAGTGAAGTAGCGCTGCATTTCCAGGTAGAGATCCCAGCGGCCAAAGCGGAGCTGACAGTAGAGGAAAAAACTCAGCCCGCCCGACAAGGCCAAAACAACGGCGCTGGCTGTCCAAAACCAAGGGCGGGATAGCCGCAGCAGAGGAACCAGCGCCACCGGCAAACCCACAATGCGGGTGGCACTCATCACCAAACCGTGGATCCCGGCCAGGAGTCCTGACCTCATTGAATTCAAGTGGGCCGACCAGTAGAAAAAACCCAACAAGCTGGCCATAAAGAGGGATTCGCTGTAGCCCACGACAAGGTAAAAGCTGCTGGGATAGACCAAGATCATCAAACTTGCCAAAACTTGCCAAAGCAAGGGGATCTGCCAGAGACGGTAAAGTAGAAGGAGATAAACCCACATCAGCCAGCAAAAGAGCTGGGCGGTCAGGTAAAGCCCTAACTCAGGCTCAACCCGCAACAAGCGGCTGAGGGCAATAACGGCCAGAGGGTAGCCAGGAAAGAAGGCCACATTGCTCTGCTCGTAGGCAATCTTGTCAAAGCCCACAAACTGATACCCCCGCTCCACAATGCTCAGGTACCAATAGCTATCGCGCTGGCTCAGGGCTGTAAAAGCAGAAGCATAGCTGCCGCGTTTTGTCCAGAGGTATATCGTTAACACTTGCAGGATAGTCAGCGCTAAGCCCAGCAAAAAAATCCGAGTAGAGAAGCCAACTAAACATTTGCGAATCTGCTGCAACAGAAGGCTAGGACGCAAACTCATCAGCTTCACTACCAAGGTTCGATCAAGCCACCCAAAGATGCTGGACGTAGCGCCAGGCGAGGATTTGGTTTAGGGCAAAGAAGACTAAAGCCAAGATCCAGTAGCCCAGCCTCAGGACACTGCCAAGATAGAAACGCACCTGTTGGGGGATGAAGCTGAAATCGGTGTATCTGATCCCATGCAACCAGGCCAGCACCTGCAGGGTGTGAACCGGCAGGCAGTAGCGGATCATACTTCTCTGGGCCACGGCACTCATGCCGGCCACGGAAATGGAGAACATAATCCAGGCAGCCAAATGGAGCCCCAGCCGCTCCTGCCAGCGCCGGCTCTTGCCGGCCAGGACACTCCACCCATCCAGCAAACTGGTAACAACTAGGGATCCCAGGGTGAGGGGAACAAACAGTTGACTGAGGGAAATGGCCCATATCCCATCCCCCAAAGCCTCGGAAAAGGAAAATAAGGACTGCCAGTACCCAAGAGAAAAGAGGGGGGCATAAGTACGAGGTTGAATAATAGCCAGGTAATCGAAAGAACTGGGGCCAAAGTAGCGCTGCATTTCCAGGTAGAGATCCCAGCGGCCAAAGCGGAGCTGACAGTAGAGGAAAAAACTCAGCCCGCCCGACAAGGCCAAAACAACGGCGCTGGCTGTCCAAAACCAAGGGCGGGATAGCCGCAGCAGAGGAACCAGCGCCACCGGCAAACCCACAATGCGGGTGGCACTCATCACCAAACCGTGGATCCCGGCCAGGAGTCCTGACCTCATTGAATTCAAGTGGGCCGACCAGTAGAAAAAACCCAACAAGCTGGCCATAAAGAGGGATTCGCTGTAGCCCACGACAAGGTAAAAGCTGCTGGGATAGACCAAGATCATCAAACTTGCCAAAACTTGCCAAAGCAAGGGGATCTGCCAGAGACGGTAAAGTAGAAGGAGATAAACCCACATCAGCCAGCAAAAGAGCTGGGCGGTCAGGTAAAGCCCTAACTCAGGCTCAACCCGCAACAAGCGGCTGAGGGCAATAACGGCCAGAGGGTAGCCAGGAAAGAAGGCCACATTGCTCTGCTCGTAGGCAATCTTGTCAAAGCCGACAAACTGATAGCCCTGCCGCACAATCCCCAAATACCAATGGCTATCCCACTGGGTTAAACCCTTGAAGATGGAAGCATAGTCATCCTCCTGGCTCCAAAGGGAGATTAAGAAGATCTGCAACCCTGTCAAGGCTAAGCTTGGCAGCAGAACCTGGATAGAGAAAGGGGCAAGACGCTGCCGGCTTTGCCGCAACAGATGGCTAAGAGAGAAGCTCATCGCCGGACCTTCGCAGGTGGGGGTGGCACTTTGATCTCTTCTTGGTAATCGTCATCGGAGTTCACCTGCCAGAGATCGTGGCTGCCGGGGCGGAGGACGTTTTCCGCCGCCAATAGGCCCATCAGCAAGCTGTGATCCTGGTTGTTGTACTTAAACGAGCCGTAGCGACCCACCAGTTGCAAGTTTTCAAACTGGCCAAGATACTTCTGCAAAGTGGCTAGATCTTCTTTGTAGCTGCCGGCATAGATAGGATAGGTGCGGGGCAGGCGCACCACAAAGCCGCCGCGGATCTTCTGGCCTTGCAGCAGGCCAATTTGGCGTAGCTCCTTCTCAGCCAAAGCCAGCAATTGCTCCTCAGGGGCTTGCCACAAGGGATCCCCAAAGTTGCACCAATACTCACAGCACAAGGGGGTTTGTTCCCGGTTGGGGAGCATAGCCGGTGACCAATTGGCAAAGTTGGTTACCCGACCAACCTGCACTGTTGGGTCGTTGATATACAGCCAGTTGTCGGGGAAAAGCTGGGATCCCTCCACGATCAAGTAAACCAAAACCGTGTTGCGAAACTTGAGGTTGCGGGCTGCCTGCAGCACTTCTGGGGGAGGCAGTTCCCGCAGGCTCTGCACCAACACTGTCAGAGGGATCGAAGAGATGACGTGGGAGGGGGAGACCCATGTTTCCCTTCCATCCTGAAGATGGCGCAGTTGCAGCTCAACAATCCGGGATCCCTCCTGCCTAAGGGCAATGACCTCTGTATTTAGCCAAACTTTTTGATCCTCGGCCAGCAAAAACTCCTGCATTTTTTCGTAGAGCTGGCCGGATCCCAGGCGAGGAAACTGAAATTGGTCAATCAGTGATTTGACGGAGCCGCGGTTCCACCCCAGGGCCTTGCGGATGGCTTGCCCAAGGCTGAGACCTTTGATGCGCTGGGCAGCCCAATCGGCACTGATTTCGGTACAAGGGATCCCCCACAGCTTTTCCGTGTAGCCCTTAAAGAACATTTGAAAAAGTTGGGTGCCGAATTTTCCCTTGACCCAGTCGGCAAAGTTCTGGGGAGCTGGGCGGGGGATGAGTTGCGCCCAGAGATAGGAAAGGACAATGCGCAGACTTTCCCACCAGCCGACTTTGCGCAGGACTTCCCAGGCTTGAATGGGGTACTGAAAATATTGCTCGCGGTAGTAGATGCGGGTAAGCCGCCGGACAGTCACTTGTTCGGATCCCAAAACCCGGTTCCACAGCTCCAGCACCGCTGGGATCTTGGTAAAAAACCGGTGCGGGCCATAGTCGAGAATGAACCCCTGGTAGCGAATGCTTTTGGCCAGGCCCCCGACCCTGTCTTCTCGTTCCACCACCACCACGGGGAAGCCTAGCTGGGTCAGGCGATAGGCAGCCGCCATGCCCGCCGGCCCCGCCCCTAGGATATAGATGGGATCCCGCATCTCGCCTTACTTCTGCCTTCAAGTGCTGCCGACATTGTAATGTGGGGCGAGACTGGGAAAATGGGTAGAGGAGGAAAAAGGTAGACTGAGGAGGCTGCGGCTGGAGGCTGGCCTGTGCTGTTGACCAAGGGCTTTGAGGTGGAGATGTACACCGGCACCGCCGCCGGGGAAGTGGTGGGCTTATCGGATCGCATCTGCCAGGTTTTGCCGGGGTTTGTGCGAGAACCCGATCGGCGCAACGTTGAATACATCACTCCTCCTCTCCGCCGCTACGAAGACCTGCTCTGCGCCCTGCTACAACCCCGGCTGCAATTGCGGCAATTTTTGCGCCGCCTGGGCCCCTACACCTTGCTGCCGGGGAGCACCCTGGCTTTGGGCGGCAGCGACCACTTCGAGCGCTCGGATCCGGGCAACCCCTACCACGACTACATCGAGCGCACCTACGGCACGCGGGTGGTGACCGCCAGCATCCACATCAATGTCGGTCTGCCGGATACGGGGGCCATCTTCCTCGCCTGTCGCCTATTGCGGGCGGAAGCCCCTCTTTATTTGGCCCTGAGCGCTTCTTCTCCTTTTCTGGACGGCCAGGTAACGGGCTACCATTCCAGCCGTTGGCAGGTGTTTCCCAAAACGCCAGCCCAGGTGCCCTTCTTCCGGGATCACGCCCATTACATCACCTGGATGCAGGAGCAACTGGCCCTGGGCACGATGCAGAATGTACGCCACCTCTGGGCTTCTGTGCGGCCCAACGGCCCGGAGCGGCCCTACCAGCTTAACCGGGTGGAGCTGCGCATCTGCGACCTGGTGGCGGATCCGGTGATGATTCTGGCCATCACCGCCCTAGTAGAGGCCCGCCTCTGGCAATTGCTATCTCAGCCGGAGGCGCTGGATCCCTTGGGGGGGCCTTTTACCCCAGCGGAGCTGGAGAGCCTTTGCGAGGCCAACGAGCAGGCTGCTGCCCGTGAGTCCCTGCAAGCTCGGCTGATCGACTGGCGCACCGGCCGCGAACGCTTAGCCCAGGAGTGGATTGAAGAGCTGCTGACTGAAGCGTGGCGCCTGGGCCAGCCCCAGGGGCTGGGTTGCTTCTTGGCTCCCTTGCAAACCCTGCTCCAACAGGGCAACGAGGCCCAGCGCTGGCTGAGGCAGGTTAACCAGGGATCCACACCCGCCCAGGTGTACCAACGCGCCATCCAGGAACTGGCCGAACAAGACCGAGAAAGACAAGAGACCCTCTGCCAACTGGTTGGCTAAGCCTCTGCGCAAGGGTGGACGCTGCTAACCCCCCGCGGGCTCCCCAGTTCAAACCTGACTTGGATTGGCCTAGACAGGCTCCACCACTTCCCGTAGGGCTTGCCGAGCCACACGGGTGATGTAGACGGTGGCAGCTACGGTGGCGATGAGGCCCACAAGGCGAACGGCCCACTGAACCATTTGCGCTTGGGGATCCAGGCCTTCCCTGTTGGCCAGGGATCCCGCCAGCGAGCCGATGTACACATACATAAAGGTGCCCGGCACGATCCCGACGGTGCCCAGCAGGTTATCCAGAAAAGAAACTTGGGTCAGTCCCAGAGCGTAGTTGAGCAGATTAAAGGGAAAGGCGGGCGACAGACGAATCAAGCCGACGATCTTCCATCCCTCGCGCCCCACCGCCCGATCGATGGCCGCAAACCGGGGATTGCCCTCGATCCATCTGGCCACCCGTTCCCGCGCCAAGTAGCGCCCAATGAGAAAGGCCAAATTGGCTCCAATGGTTGCCCCAATCAGCACGTACAAAGCCCCAGCCAGCACCCCAAACACAGCCCCTGCGCCCAAGGTCAGCACCGAAGCCGGCAGAAGCAGCACAGTGGCCACAATGTAGATGGCAATGAAAAGCACCGGCCCCACCGGCCCCAAGCCTTCCACCCAGCCCAGAGCCTCGGCGAACCAGTCTTGAATAACTCCAAAAAATCCCAATCGATGGGCTGCCCAAAAAACAAGAACGGCCACGCCCAAAACGCCAGCAAGCTTCAGCAGAAGCTGCTGCTTTGCGGGATTTGTTCTGGGTTGGGTGGGGTCTGCCACGGCGGTCGGGAGCGTCAAAAAGCTTTTGCTAGATAGGCTGGAGCAGCCAGGCGAGGAGATGCTTGACTTGTGTGAAGTAGCTTTCACCCAAAGGTCGTGCCGTTCCATCCCCAAAGATAGCCTTTGGCATCGCCGAACTCAATGTAAATCCTCTTCTTGGGGATCCCCAATTTGTCCTCGATGGTGCTGCAAAAAAACTCGCTCAGGGATCGGGTTTGATCGGCGGAAAACTGCCCAATACTCTTGATCTCTACATAGCAGCAGGGATCGGCGCTGCCGGCAAAGGTCATCGGGATCCCTCCTTCAAAAGCAGTCATTACGTAGGCTTCCGACTTGCCCAACTGCTTAGCCAGAGCAGCAGAGAGGAACTTGAGTAGGTCTGCCACGGTGGCAGGTTCTGGCTGCAGAGAGGTTTGCAACTTGATCAAAGGCATGAGCACTTTTTCTTCCCGACAAGCCTATTTTGGCATTGCGGGTTCGTCTTCTCTGGGATCCGCCTGTGGTAGCGTAGCGAAAGAGCTTCTCTTCACGGGGGCAAACCTCTATGGAGCCGAGCAATCTGGCCAATTCCGCGATGGGCCATCCGCAGGGCCAAACCGGGCCAGGCCCTTGTGCTGTACAAACCGAGGCCGCTCCTGCTCCTGTCGGCCCTTACAGCCAGGGCGTTGTTGCTTCGGGGCCTTTTCTGTTTGCCGCCGGCCAGGTGGGCCTGGATCCCAAAACTGGCAAGCTAGCGGGGGAAGATGTTGCCTCGCAAACTCGGCAGGCGTTGCTGAACCTGAAGGCGGTGCTGGAAGCAGGGGGCACGAGCCTGGCCAATGTGGTGAAGACAACCGTTTTTTTGGCGGATATGAAAGACTTTGCCGCCATGAACGAGGTTTATCGAGAGTTTTTTGCCGCAGACCCGGCGCCGGCCCGCTCTTGCGTGCAGGTGGCTGGCTTGCCCTTGAATGCCTTGGTGGAAATCGAGGCGGTGGCCTGCTATTCCTGACTGACCGGCTCCCAAATACAGCCTTTTCCAGCAACACCGATCTTGGCCTGACAGGGATCCCCCTCGTCAATCAATCTCGGCTGGGGCGATAAGTTTCGTCAGGTGCGGATCCTGGCAAGTCGGGCACCGGGTCGTAGCCCCCCGGATGCCAAGGGTGGCAGCGGCAGAGGCGGCGGATCCCCAGCCAACTGCCTCGGATGGCGCCGTAGCGCCGCACTGCTTCCAGGGTGTACTGGGAGCAGGTGGGGTAGTAGCGGCAGGCAGGAGGCAGCCAAGGGGAGATGCCTATCTGGTAGCCCCGAATCAGGGCAACCAAACCGCGAGTCAAGGGATCCGACCGTTCCACCATAGGCGAGCGTACAAAAAGGCCACTTCCAGGCTAACGGCTGCCCCTGAACAGGGATCCTGCACAGTTCCAGACAAGAGGTTAAGATTGAAAAAGTCAGCACCCAAATAGACATTTCGTAATATTTCTGTTCAGGGATGCTGTGGAGACGGCTTTGCTCCCTGGCAGGGTTGTGAGAGTTTCATCGGGAGTGGGCGTGAGGGTATTCGGGCAGCTACAGCCGGCGCAGCGGCGCAACTTGGGCATTCTCTTCGTGGCCGGGCTGCTCTTTTGGGCCAGTCTGTCTTCGCTGTTGCCCACACTGCCGCTCTACGTCCGGGATGTGGGCGGCACCAGCCAAGAGGTGGGCTTGGTGATGGGGGCCTTCTCGATTGGGCTGCTGGCTTTTCGCCCTTGGTTGGGGCGGCTGGCGGATGGCCATAGTCGCCGGATCGTCTTGCTCATCGGCATGGGCGCGGCGGGGATGGCGCCTTTGGGGTACTGGCTCTGGGATTGGATCCCGTGGATAGCGCTGGTGCGGGCCTTTCACGGGATCAGCATCGCCGCTTTTGCCACCGCCTACGTTACTTTGGTGGCGGATTTTGCCCCGGAAGCAAAACGCGGCGAGATCTTGGGCTACATGAGTTTGGTCAATCCCATTGGTGTAGCCATCGGCCCTGCTTTGGGCGGCTTTTTGCAGGAGCTGGTTGGTTATGGCCCTCTGTTTCTCTTTGCCGCTCTGCTGGGGTTGGTGGGCTTTCTCTGTACCCAATCGGTTCGCGAGCAGCGCCGTGGGGGTTGGGGATCCCTGCCCCCGGATGGAGCGTTTTGGAGCCTTGTGCTCAACCCCAAGGTGTGCTCTCTCGCCGGGGTCATGCTCTTGGTGGGGCTGGCCTTCGGCACCCAGACCACGTTTGTGGCCCTGTTGATCCAAGAGGTCGGAGTTCCCCTCAATCCCGGTCTTTTTTATACGGCGGTGGCCTTTGCCAGCTTCGGCGTGCGCCTGCTGGCTGGTCGCGCTTCCGATCGCTACGGGCGGGGGCCGTTTATCTCTCTGAGCTTGGCCACCTATGCTCTGGCGATGGGGATCCTGTTGGTTGCCGACAGCGTCGGGGCTTTTCTTGTCGCCGGGATCGTGGTGGGGTCGGGTTTTGGCACCTTGATCCCGCTGATCTCCGCCCTGGTAGCCGATCGCTCTGAGCCGGCGGAGCGGGGGCGTTTGTTCAGCTTGGTGATGTGTGGGTTTGACTTGGGCATTGGGCTGGCGGGGCCGATCCTGGGCACCCTGGCGCTGGGATCCGGCTATCGGGCCATGTTCGGCTATGCGGCCCTTCTGGCATTGGCTTCGCTGGGAGCTTTTCTCTGCTTCTCCAATGGACGACCGGGATCCTCCCTGTGCTTTGCCTTGGGCCTGGAACCGGATCGGTTTCGACAACCTGATCCTCTCCCTTTGGAGCAACCCCATCCGCCCGCTCCCTTGTCAACGGGATCCCGTCCCGCCCTTTAGGCACCCTGATTTTCGTTCCCAAGTCCGATTTGCTCTATCCTAGGCTGGGGTTGCTGTACAAAAAAGAACTCTGGACAGAGGCTATGGGAGCACGGGGTTGGCTTGCCCTGATGGGATCCCTGCTGGTGGGCACCTTAGGGGGATGGATAGAGAGCGCTTGGGGGGTGACGGTGCGCGTGCAATTGGCCGACGCCACCGCCCCTGTGGTGGTGGGCGTTTCTCGCCCCGCCCAACTGACCAACAGCCGCCAAGAGGTGCTGGCCGAGTTGCCGCCCATGCAAGGGTTTCTGGCCCAGCCCGGCCCTCAAGGGGTGCGCCTGCAGGGGGTGGTCAGCCCGGTGTTGTTCATCGAGCCGCCAGCGGGTGGCCTGGTGGCGGTGGATGGCCGCTGGTATTCCGGCAAGGTGCTCTTGACCGGGTATAACAGGGTAATGGCCATCAACTACGTGGATCTAGAAGACTACGTGGCCGGCGTGGTGGAAGCCGAGATGGGATCCCGCTTCTTACCCGAGGCCCTCAAGGCCCAGGCGGTGGCAGCCCGCACCTATGTTCTTCACCACCGCAATTCCCGCGGCTGGTTTGATGTGTTTAGCGACACCCGCTCCCAGGTGTATCGGGGCCTCTCGCAGCGCTCAGCCGCCGCCCTAGCAGCAACACACGCCACCCGCGGCATCGTCATGGTGTATGGGGGGCAATTTGTAAACGCCATGTACAGCGCCAGCGCCGGCAGCCAAACCGTTGGGGTGAGCGGGATCCCCTACTTGAGAAGTCTGCCGGATTTTAGCCCCTATCCCAAGTACGGGCATGGCATTGGCATGAGCCAGTGGGGCGCCCAAGAATTGGCCCGTCAGGGCTGGACTTACCACCAAATTTTGGCCTATTACTACCGAGGGGTCAGCTTGGCCCGTCTGCCGGAGTGAGATCCTCGACGTCTCGTCCCGGCCTTCTATCTTGCCCGCATCGAGTGTGCTCTAGGTACCTCTGCAACTGTTCCTCAGCCAGCTTGGCATGCTGCTCAGCCAGTTCTGGAGGAGTTAGGATCTGAACGCTGCCCATAAACCGGTTTACCCAGCGCAAAAATTCCCCGTGAGAACGGGGTGGAAGCTGGACTTGGCTACCCATATCAAAAGCATTCGTACATAGAAGAGAGACTGTAAGAAACTTTGGGAAACTTATCAGAAGGATCGGGATGTTGCCAATCTAATTGACTCGCTGGATGAGTTGTTTATTGATGAGGAATTGTACAAGGATCTCCCCTCTCACCATCAGAATCCACCGTTTTTTAATCAAGAAGATGTCCAGCTTGTTTGCTACCAATGGTTTAGGTCAGAGCCTGAGCCTCAGGTGGATCCCTATCTACTTAGGCAGAGGCGAAAGGATCCCTATGAGGCGCTACACTGACGATCGCAGTGACAGGCCTCAATCACCAGTACTCCCATCATGCCCCACGCTAGGGGGTAAAATTTGGCGCTAGCAAACCCTGCCTGCAGGGCTATTCGCCGTTGCTCTTCTCCAGATGGAAAGCGATCCAGGCTGGGATCGATGTAGGCATATTCGGATCCCAGTCCCAAGGCTTTGGCCTGGGCAACGACCTGGGTGTTCAAGTACCAGCGCTGAAAGTGTTCGAGAAAAGGGATCCCTGTAGGGCGATGAAAATCCAAAATGGCGGCACGGCACCCCGGCTTTAGCACCCGTCGGATCTCGCGCAAGGCTTGGGGAATATCGCTCACGTTGCGCAAGCCGTAGCCCATGGTAACGGCATCGAAGCTATCGTTGGGAAAAGGCAAGGCCAGAGCATCTCCTAGAACCCACTCGATGGGATGGTTAGGGAATAGCTGCCGGGAGCGGTGCCGGGCAATGTTCAGCATGGCGGGAGAGAAATCTAGGCCCACTACACGACCCCTGCGTCCTACTCGGCGGGCCAACTGCAGGGCCAGATCGCCGGTTCCGCAGCACAGATCCAGCACGTGATCCCCTGAGCTGGCGCCCGACCAACGCACGGCCATGCGCTTCCAAACCTGATGGAGACCCAAGCTCAAGGTTTGGTTAAAGAAGTCGTAGTGGGGAGCAATGCGGTCGAAGAGCTCTCGGATTTGCTCAGGCTGTTCAAAGGTTGGACTGGGCACTGCCACCTCATGTTTCCCTGTAAAGACCTGGGGATCTAGCCCCAAGAGCGCGAACGAATCCCCGGCCTGAAGCCAAAAGAAGAGGGGGGCTAGGGCGGCACCGGGATCCCGCTGGCTCCCACTCGGTGGCGGCGGCTGGGGTAATCGGCCAAACTCAGGGACAGGGAGCGGGATCCGGCCAAGCTGGAAGCCGGGATGCGGATGATGCCCTGGAAAACTTGGCTGTTGGGGGGCAACTCCCCCGGCAAACCTTGGGCAAGAGCGTTGATCGAGCGTCCGTTGTCGTCGGTAACGTTCATGAAGCTGTAGAGAAAGCGCACCGTCTCTGACGAGTTGTTCTGCATAGCCACATTCAAGACTACTTGGCTTCCCTCGCGACGAACCGAGAGCACCTGCATGGCAACCTGGCCACTGGTGGCAACTTGCCGAGGGAGGGGAGGTGGGGTGGGCGCCGGTGACGAGGCGCGGGGAGGCGGCGGAGATGGAGTGACAGGTCGGGGGGTAGGCGTTGGAGAGGGGGCCGCCGCCAACTCAGGCGACAGGCGGGGGGTGGGCGTTGGGGTAGGTGTTGCGACTGGCGTGGGCGTTGCCGTGAAAAGAGGGGTAGGCGTTGGGGGTGGGCGAAGGTTTGCTTCCGCTGCTGCGATCACCTCAGCCTCGTTCAGCAAGGGCACGCTGCGGGGATCCCGAACTGCGCGGGAGCGAGAAGCCTGACCGGAACCGGTGACGGGAGAAGAAACCCCCGATAGGGCTCGTTGGCCGAATAGATAGCCCAGACAAGCGCTCACCACCGCCGTGAAGAGGAATGCGCTCAACCAAAACAGCACCCCCGAGAACCCGGAGGTGAACTCCTGCGGCGGTCTGGCCAGTCTACGCAAAGGCTGTTAACTCCTGCTGCAGATTCGCTTTACCTATGATACGCAAGCAATAGGGAAGCTAAGAATTCTCGACTGGGGCAGAGTTTTTGCGCTGTTGCTCATGGGCCTGCAGCGTGGCCCTGTCCAAGTTGGGCAGCCGTTCCCCCAGCCACCAACCCGGATCTTCCCAGCTCAGGGATCCCAGCCATTTGCCGGCCCGATCCGCCAAGACCAGGCCCAACAGAACCGGAGCGGTGGTGAGCCCCAACGCCAGGCTGAGCCAGAGGGGCGGAGAGTTTTGGGGGGGAGAAGATGCCGGCTTGGGACTGGTCATGGCTGAACTCGTGCTACTCAGATCCTAAATCTACTTGGTGGCATTCCATCGAACCCAGTGCTTGGGCAGAGCGCAAATCCCACCGGACGCAGGTCGGGCAGGTCAGCGGAGCAGCAAGAGATCCTGTGGAAAACCGTCTTATTTTTGTCTTTCATTCTGCGATACTGCTAGGGGTGATGTTGAGAATCCCAACGCAATGGCGATGGAAAATGTAGCTGGGGATCCGCTGCGACTTCCTCAAGGGCAGATGGGCTTGGCGGGATCCCAGTTGCACCTTGCCCGTTCCGCCCCCTGTGGCCTACTGTTGAGTCTGCTCTGGGTTGCTCCTGCTCTTGCCCAGCCGGAAGCCCCTGGCTCCGCTACTTTTGCTCTGCCCAACAGCCGCGAAATCCTGCGGGCGGGGGGGGGGGGGGGGGGGGGGGGGGGGGGGGGGGGGGGCGGCGGGGGGGGG
>NZ_JANSJH010000028.1:0-25141 GCF_047462495.1 Synechococcus sp. H55.2
GGGATCCCTGAAGCCAATACCCACCCAAAACGGCGAAACTCGGTTGACACTCCCACAGCTTGGCCGGGGAGTTCCCACGCAGTCCGGTACCCAGTCTCCCGAGGTGTAGGCTTGCCGGCTGACTGCTGGAGGGGCTAAGCTAGAAAAACAGCGCGGGGTAGAGCAGCCTGGTAGCTCGTCGGGCTCATAACCCGAAGGTCACTGGTTCAAATCCAGTCCCCGCTATACGTAATCTCTTGCTTGATAGGCTCAAGCGCAGTGGGCCTGGTAAGCACTCTGTGCCACCACCTCTAGGCTCTCTTCCAGAGGTCAGGGATCAGCCTGATATTTGATTTGATTTTGATAATGACCACGAAAGGCGGCGGTTAAACAACGGCGGCCCTTCTCAGAGGGATCCCACCCTCCTCGACCCAATGGCCAGGCCCGCCGGCTCTAGAGCTTGGTGCCGCACTCGGCGCAGAACTTGTGCAGGCTGGGGTTTTTGGCGCCGCAATTGGGGCAGTAGATGAGCTCGGCGGCCTGTTCCAGTTGCCGCTTTTCCGGCAGCCCAATCATCTGGTAGTTGGCTTTGCCGGCAGGCACCATCGGGTAGCAGTTCTCATCCCGCTTGACCACAAAATCGGCCAGCACCGGCCCCTCGTGGCGCAGCATCTCCTGGATGGCATCGTCCACTTGATCGGGGTGATCGACGCGCATGCCCTTGACGCCAAAGGCTTCGGCCAGCTTGACAAAATCCGGCATGCCCGGAGCCATATCCGAGTGGGAGTAGCGCTCGCCGTGGAAGGCCTGCTGCCACTGGCGCACCATGCCCTGCCAGCCATTGTTGATGATGGCCACCTTGGTGGCAATGCCGTACTGGGCCACCGTGCCCAGCTCCTGCATGTTCATCTGAAAGCTGGCATCGCCGCTGATGCAGATCACCTCGGCGTGGGGCAGGGCCACTTTGACCCCCATGGCCGCTGGGAAGCCGTAGCCCATGGTGCCCAGGCCAGAACTGGAGATCCACTGGCGCGGCCCGTTGCGCAAAAACTGCGCCGCCCACATCTGGTGCTGGCCGACATCGGTGGTGTAGTAGGCATGGGGAGCGTGGCGACGAAACGCATCGATCACCTGCTGCGGGGCGATCACACCCTCATAGCGGGGCACCTGCAGGGGGTAGTCCTGCTTCCAGCGCTCGATCCGCTCCAGCCAAGCCTGCGTCTGGCCAGGGGTGTGGGGCATTTTGCTCAGTTGCGCCAACAGCTCCACCAGGACGGTGCGCACATCTCCCACAATCGGCACGTCCGGAGCGCGGTTTTTGCCCACCTCTGCCGGGTCAATGTCGATGTGGATCACCTTGGCGTGCTTGGCAAATTCGTCCAGCTTGCCGGTTACGCGGTCGTCGAAGCGGGCCCCCACCGCAATCAGCAGGTCGCACTCGGTAACGGCAAAGTTGGCGTAGGCGGTGCCGTGCATGCCCAGCATCCCCACCGAGAGGGGATCGTTCTCATCGAAGGCCCCCTTGCCCATGAGGGTGGTGGTCACCGGGATCTGATAGGTGTGGGCCAGCTCGGCAATCTCCGCATGGGCACCGGAGATGATGGCCCCGCCGCCCACGTAGAGCAGGGGACGCTTGGCCTGCAAAATCAGCTTGGCCGCCGCGTGGATCTGGCGCGGGTTGCCCCGCACCGTGGGCCGGTAGCCGGGGATATTAACCTCAGTGACCGGCTGGTAGTCGAACTCTTCCAGGCCCACATCTTTGGGAATGTCGATCAGCACTGGCCCTGGCCGCCCGGTGCCGGCAATGTGAAAAGCCTCGGCCACAATCCGAGACATTTGGCGCGGATCCCGCACCACGTAGGAGTGCTTGACGATGGGCAGGGTGATGCCAAAGATGTCGGTCTCCTGAAAGCCGTCGGTACCGATCAAATGGCGGGGCACCTGGCCGGTGATCACCACCATGGGCACAGAGTCCATCATGGCGTTGGCGATGCCCGTCACCAGGTTGGTCGCCCCTGGCCCCGAGGTGGCGAAGCACACCCCCACCTTGCCGGTGGCGCGGGCGTAGCCATCGGCAGCATGGGCCGCGGCCTGTTCGTGGCGAACTAGAAAATGTTTGAGCAGCCCCTGAGATTCGGCTTTGTAGAGCTCGTCGTAGACGGGGAGGATGGCTCCCCCCGGATAGCCAAAGATGTGCTGCACCCCGTGCCGGTGCAGGCTGTCCACCAACGCATATCCACCCGTTGCCACGATGTCTTCTCCCCACTGAGATGACCGGATGTCAAGCGCCCACTCTCAGGAGAGCCGGCGTAGGCAAAGCGGCCAGAAGTTGGCCAACTTTGGTATTTGTATTCAACTCCACAGTCTAGCAGCGGTTTGCTCTCAAATCGCTCAGATTTTCACGGTCGGCTAAAGTAACACTGGGGATCCCCATCGTCGTCTTGTTTGCTGCTGCCCATGACTTCCAAACCAACTCCTTCTCCCAGCGATCCAGAGCTGGCAAGGTCGGAAAGAGACGAGCTGCTGCCGGGTGGTAGGCGGGCCGCTGGCACTTCTTCTGCTGAGGTAGAGACTGTTGCTCCTGCTTTGTCCGGCGTCGGGTCAGAGGGATCGCGGCGGTGGCTGCTATGGGGGGCGCTGGGGATCTTTCTGGTGGGCCTGGGGTTGCGCCTGTGGCGGCTGGACGAGTTTCCGGCTCCGGTGTTCGACGAGGTGTATTTCCCCAAGTTTGCTCAAAATTATCTCGACGGCGAGCCTTTCTATGATGTGCATCCCCCCCTCGGGAAATACTTCATTGCCCTCAGCATTCAGGTGTTTGGCCGCAATGAGTGGGGGTTCCGCTTCGCCACCGCTTTTTGTGGATCCCTGATCCCCTTGTTGCTGACGGGCTTGGCCTACCGCCTCACTTACCACGTGGGCTTTGCCCTGTTGAGCGGGAGCCTGCTGCTCACGGATGGAGTGTTTCTGGTGGAATCCCGCTTTGGCCTGATCAACGTGTATCTGGTGGCCTTTGGGCTGGCGGCCACCATTCTGCTGCTGAGCGGTCTGGAGCGCCAAGGTTGGCAACGGGCCGTCCACTTTGCCGGCTCTGGGATCCTGTTGGGAGCGGCAGCTGCGGTGAAGTGGAATGGCCTCTGGTTTGCCTTCATGTTTGCCCTGCTGGGGATCCTCGTCTGGGGGGTGATCTGGCTGCGCCCGCAGTGGATCCCACGATTGGGCATTTTGATCCAAATCCGCCATCTGCGCTGGTGGCACTATGCGTTCTGCTTCGTCCTCGCCCCGCTGGCCTTTTATGCCATCCAGTGGATCCCCCATCTGCAGCTCAACCCGCAGCAGGGGCTAACCCTGGATTGGAGCTGGACGGGCATCCAGAATTATTTCCGATCCCTGGTGCTCATCAACCAATCCGTTTACGGCGGGCACCTGCATGCCGATCTCGTGGTGGATGAAAACACCCCTGTTCACCCCTACTGCTCCACCAGCTTGCGATCCCTGGTGGCTTGGTTCCCCGTCTTGCGTCCTTGGCTGACCACGCCCTTGGCTTCGGCGGGGGCCTGGTCCTGGCCGATCCTGGGCCGTCCCGTGGCCTACTACTTCAGCAGTCAGGGCGACCTGTGGCGAGCGGTTCATGGCCTGGGCAATCCCTGGCTGTGGTGGCTGGGGACGGGATCCATCTTGGTGCTCGTCTGGCGGGGGATCCGTCGCTTCCACGGCCTGGAAGCCTTCATTTTGATCGGCTACGCGGCCAATTACCTGCCCTGGTTTCGAGTTAGCCGCTGTGTTTTTATTTACCACTACATGAGCGCTCTGGCCTTTAGCACTCTGGCCCTGGCCTGGCTGGTGCTGCTGGGCTGGCAGAGTTATCGCCGCTTCTGGCGCGGGACGAGTATCACGGCAGTAGCCTTGGTTTTGGCATCTTTTCTCTTTTTTTCCCCGCTTTGGTTTGGCCTTCCCCTCAGTCCCGGCGGATTTTACGCCCGCATGTGGTTTCGCCCCACGCCGACCCCGCTCTTTTGCTTTAGCCCCCAGGCCTGTGAGCGAGCACCCCTACGCCTGTCGCCCATCCCTGGCTTGAACTGGATTTGAGAAAGGCATGGTAAGCTTTGTGAAGTTCGTTTCGTGAAATGCTGCCCGCTGTTACCAAAAAATAGGGTATGGTTCGCGAAACCCTTGTGGTGGAGGTATGTGGAAACGTCATGGACCGATCCTGCCCGAGTCCTGCCAACTCTCCCCGCCGTCCACCGGCCTATACAGGGCAAGCTGTCCCGGTTGGGGTAATCGGGGTCGGCAACATGGGCCAGCACCACACTCGCGTGTTCAGCTTGATGAAGGATGTGCGGGTCGTGGGGGTAGCCGATATCAATGTGGAACGGGGATTGGATGTGGCCAGCCGCCACCGCGTTCATTTCTATGAGGACTACCGCGATCTGCTGCCCCACGTAGCTGCCGTGGCCATCGCCGTACCAACGGTTCTCCACCACGAGGTGGGCATGGCCTGCCTAGAGGCCGGCGTCCATGTGCTGATCGAAAAGCCCATCGCCGCCAGCATCAGCGAAGCAGAATCGCTGGTGAACCGAGCTGCCGATTGCAACTGTATTTTGCAGGTGGGGCACATCGAGCGCTTCAGTCCCGTTTTCCAGAAGCTGGGCCAAGTCTTGCAAAGCGAGGAGCCGCTGGCTTTTGAGGCCCACCGCCTCAGCCCCTATTCCGACCGCGCCAGCGACGTGTCGGTGGTGTTTGACCTGATGATCCACGACATCGACCTGTTGTTGGAGCTGATCCCGTCTCCTGTGACCCAAATTACCGCCAGCGGCAACCGCGCCTCTAAGTTGGGCTACCTCGACTACGTCACCGCCACCCTCACTTTTGCCAACGGCGTCATTGCTACCCTCACCGCCAGCAAGGTCACCCACCGCAAGGTGCGCAGAATTGCTGTCCACTGCAAAAATGCCTTGGTAGAAGCGGATTTTTTGCACAACGAGATCTCCATCTATCGCCAGGGATCCGCCAGCAGCAGCAGCGACTACGGACAGATGCCCTACCAGCGGGATTGCTTGATTGAGAAAGTCCACACCGACAATATCGACAAGCTCCATGCCGAGCTGGAGCACTTCATTAACTGTGTGCGCGGGGGCAATCAGCCCTCTGTGGGTGGGGAGCAGGCTCTGAAGGCTTTAAAGCTGGCCTCGGAGGTAGAGCGGATTGCTCTGGACGGATGTGCCTGGAGCGAAGCCAAGCCCCGCCGCAGCCTTTTATCTTAGTCCATCCCACCAACAAAGTCATTTCAAGTAGCAATAAAACAGTTCGTTACGTCGTTATTGCTGGGCAACGCTGTCGAGAACGCGCTGCTCCAACTTCCCTCTCCCTTTGGGAGAGGGGGCGGGGGTGGCTGCCGCAGAGCACTTAGGCGGCCTCGCAGTCGATCCCCTCAGAGCGCTTGCCATCCTCAGGCATGAGGGCCAAACCTGAAGATGTGAAACGTGGCAGCTCGGTCCATGCGCGTTCTCCGTTTCAAATTTCTTCTAAGATGCGAAATTGCACATGGTTAATGGCTAGCTCTCCAATCGAGGCTTGATCGGTGTTGATCGTCTCAAACGGGATCCCTTTGGCGATCTCGGCATGGGTCCAGGGCAGGCCCATAAAGTAGCGCTGCGGATAGGGGCGCTCCCCCCGATCGTCGGGGTTTGACTCCATCGGCACCCAACCCCAACCGGGCAGGTAAAACTCGATCCACACGTGGTTGTATTGGGGAAACAGCGGGATCCCTTTCAGTTCGGGGTGGGGAGGACACTTGTAGCGCCCCACCGTGCGGCAGGGGATCCCATTGAGGCGGGCCAAGGCCAGCAGCACCCCCACATATTCGCCGCAGGAACCGGAGCCACGCCGCAAAACCTCATCCGGCGGGTCGATGCGGGAGGTGACCCGGTAGGAAAGCTTGTCGTAGACATAGGCGCGAATGTTAAGCATTTTGCGCAGCAGGTTGGTCTCGCTGCCGACGGCCCGCCGCGCCGCCTCCCGGACAATCGCAGTGTCCATAGCCAGGTAATCATCGTCCACCAAGTAGCGATCCCGCAGATCCGGGGGCACGGCGGCCTCTTCTACATCCAGCGGATCGATGCAGTACTTGATGCTGTAGAGATCCAGCACCGCCCGCCAGCCAAAGAGGCGCACCTCATCGGCCCCCAGGGATCCCAGCGAAAACACCGCCACCTGTTGGCCGGCTTGCTCCTCCAGCTCAAACGGCAGGCCTACCCAGTGGAGGCTGCGCACCCGTTGGCGAGGGCTGTTGCAGGGCAAGGCAATCCGCCAGACCAAATCGGGCAGGGCGCGCGGCTCTTCTTGGGCAATTTCTTCCATATAGGTCAGCTCCACCCGGTAGCCGTGGGAAAGGGTGTAGGTGGCGCGCTCCCCCAGGCGCTGGGGCTGAAAAACCACCGAACAAGCAATGGCGGGATCCGTGGACTTGCTGCTGCTGACCCAAGGGGGGTCTGGGGGGGGATCCAAGGGCCGCAGGCGCAGGGGGGCCACCCAGGTTTTGTTGCGCAAGGCCACCGACAAGGGATCCGGAGCGTTGGGGTTGTCGTGGATATAGGCTTCTTCGTGGGCGTAGGCCACCCAGAGTTGTCCCCGCCAATGGGCCAAGCCGGTCGGCCCAGGAGAAGGGGTGAGGATGCGGGCCAATTCCCGCCCGGTCTGGCGCTCCAGCACGTAGATCGTCTCTTCCACCCGATCGCTCACCCAAAGGTAGTCTCCCTGTACCGCAATCTGTTCTCGGCCAATCCCAGGGGCGGGCATCTCCTGCACAATGAGCCCACGACCGGGATCCAGGTGCAGGAGCTTTTCCCGTTTGTAGCAGGTGGCATAGAGGTGGCGGCTGCCTGTGTGGGGATCGATCCAAAGGGCGATCCCTTCGATGGGGCAGGGGCACCCGCACACTTGAAAGGCTTCCAGGGATCCCGGTTGCTGCAGTGCGGCCATGGGAATGCGCAAGATTTGCCCCTCCTGCTCCCGGCCACGACTCTGTCCCGCTGGCGCGGCCAGCCAGATCCAAGCTTGCTCCCCCTCTGACTCTATCCACAAACCATAAGCACCTTGGAAAGAATGGACGTGATGGGGGTTGAGCAGCAGGGTGTTGTGCTCCTGGATTTCTACTAAATAGCCCCTCACCCGATCCAGGCCCAACAGGCGCTCTCCCCAGGTGGCCAAGCCTTCCAGAGCGACCAACCCCAGGGGTTGTAGAGGAGCTGCAGTTGCCTGTGGCCGCCCAGAGAGGGGCCACCAAGCGGGCTGGGATACCGTGGAATCCGGATTTTTCTGAGCATCCAGATCGCTTGCCGAGTGGATGGCAACCATGGAGGCTTCCTTGCCTGCGAAGAGGCCAGCCTGCTCACGCAATCTACATTGGCAACAGGCCCAGGCCAGTACGACTGCCAACATTGTAGGATGTGCTCCCTTTTGGCTCCACCCCAAGGGATCCCTGGCCGTTTGTGTTGTCTGCCAGTCCTGCCGGGGACAGAGAATGCTACGATGACAAGCATTTTGTTATCAGCAAGGTCGGGAACCAGAAACCATGGAAAACAATCTGGCCTTGGCAGTTGGCGGCCTGGTGGCCGGGATCCTGGCCGGTTTTTTGGGCATTGGCGGCGGCACGATCCTGGTGCCCTTGCAGGTGAGCTTGGGGATCCCACCGGTTCAGGCTGTGGCCACCAGCAATCTTTCCATTGTGATGACCTCGATGGCGGGCAGCGTCCAAAACTGGCGCATGGGCTTGCTGGATCTGAAGCGGGTCATCTGGCTGGGGATCCCGGCGTTGCTCACGGCGCAGGTGGGAGCGAGCATCGCCAGCCGCATGCCCAGCCATCTGCTGTTGGCCGCCTTCGGGGTGTTGCTGCTGGCCAACACTTACCTGGTGGAGCTGCGCAAAACGGTGGCCACCCAAGCCTTGGAGACAGAGTTCTCGCCTGCTGCTCAAGTGCGGATGTCTCCCTGGTTGGCCCGCCTCCTGACCGGTGGCGCTGCCGGCTTGTTGGCCGGACTGTTCGGCATTGGCGGTGGGGTGATCATGGTGCCCATGCAGATCCTGCTGCTGCAAGAGACGATCAAGGTGGCGATTCAAACCAGTTTGGGGGCGATCGTGATCACAGCCGTTGCTGCCACCGCCAGCCATGCGGGTCTCAGCGATTGGATCTGGAATGGGCTGGGGTTTGGGGACGGCACCATCCACCGGAATGTGCGTTGGATCCCAGGCTTGATCCTGGGGACAGGCGGGTTAATCGGTGTGCAGATCAGCACCCGCACCCTGCCCAAGTTGCCCGATGAAACGGTCAGCCTGCTGTTTCGGGGCTTTCTGGCTATTCTTTCTCTCTACATTTTTTGGCAAGCCTGGCAAAGCTACCGAGTTCTGTGAAGCGATCCTGGTCTGCCCCAGCAGTCAGGACAGGAGTCCTGGTTCCAAATTATCCGGCGTCGCTCCCAACCTTCGGGCCTGCAATTTAGGGGGCGAGGTGGTTTTGAATGCCAGTTTAAGCCCAGCTGGGGCATACTAAGCCCAGAGTGGGCGCACAGACCTGCGTGTCTTCGCCGTTGACCCTTGTAGCCTAGTGCAGTGAAATAGAGACATTGATGTAGCAACAGGGTGGGTGGCCCAGCAGCATGAACGACCTTCCTACTCCTTTTACTGCTCGTCGTGGTGGCGTCAGCAAGGCCCTGGCCATCGCCAACGCCAGCATCACCCCCTTTGGCCGCAAGCTAAAAGAGCTGGGCTTTGCCGACGACAAGCAAATCCAGGACATTCAAAATGCCCTCAAAGCCAATCGCGAAGGGGGCAGCAAGGCCCTAGCTCTGGTGGTCAAAGAGATTGCCGGCAGAGAGATCACCCCCGACCTGGAGCGGGCCTACAAGCGGCAGCAGCTCTTTGAGCTAAAAATCATCTACGGGATCCCCTCCCTCGACATCGATCTGGAGCCGGTGGAGATCTCGGAGATGATCGGGCTCATCGACTCGCTCTTGCCCCTTGATATTTGCAACCGCTACAAGTTCTTGCCCGTCCGCCGCCAAGACAACCAGGTGCTGGTGGCGATGGTCAAGCCGGATAATCTACAGGCGCTGGACGACATTCAGCGGCGCTTCCGCATCCAGGGGCTGAAGCTGCAGCGGCGGGTCTTCACCCAGCGGGATTTCGAGGCCCTGATCAACCGCTACATGGACGCGCAGGCGGAGCTGTTGGCCATCAAGGGCATCAACGACGCGGCTGCCGCCCAAGAGGAAGAAGAGGTGGTGGTCAACACCGCCGAGATCGACCTGGACAGCATCGAGGATGTGGCTGGGGATGAGGTCGGCGAGGGATCCCTGGAGCAGCAGCTCAAGTCGGCAGACGATGCCCCGATCATCAAATTGGCCAACCAAATCCTGATTAAGGCACTGCAGGACGGTGCGTCTGACATCCACATCGAGCCGCAAGAAGAATACCTGCGCATCCGCTTCCGCAAGGATGGGGTGCTGCGGCAGGCTTTTGAAAACTTTCCCAAAAAGATCGTCCCCGCCCTCACTGCCCGCTTCAAGATCATCTCCAACCTGAACATTGCCGAGCGGCGGATGCCCCAGGATGGACGGATTCGCCGGGTCTTCAAGGGGCGTAAGGTGGACTTCCGCGTCAGCACCCTGCCCTCCCGCTATGGGGAGAAGATCGTGCTGCGGATTCTGGACAACTCCGCCACCCAACTGGGTTTGGATAAGCTGATCACCGACCCGGAGACTTTGGCCAGCTTTAAGGAGGTTGTCAGGAGACCCTTTGGCTTGATCTTGGTAACCGGGCCCACCGGATCCGGGAAAACCACCACCCTTTACTCAGCTCTGGCGGAAGTGAACGATCCCGGCATCAACATCAGCACCGCCGAGGATCCCATCGAGTACTCCCTGCCGGGGATCACCCAGGTACAGGTGATCCGCGAAAAGGGCATGGACTTTGCCATGATCCTGCGCGCCTTCTTGCGGCAAGACCCGGATGTGATCCTGGTGGGGGAAACCCGCGACCACGAGACGGCCAAAACCGCCATCGAAGCCTCCCTTACCGGCCACCTGGTGCTGACCACCCTGCACACCAACGATGCTCCCGGTGCCATCGCCCGTCTGACGGAGATGGGGATCGAGCCGTTCATGATCTCCAGCTCGCTGTTGGGAGTGCTGGCCCAGCGCTTGATGCGCCGGGTGTGTACCGAGTGTCGGATCCCGTACCACCCCACGTCTGAGGAATTGGCCCGCTATGGCCTCAGCCTCAGCGGTGATGGGGAGCAGCTCACCTTCTACAAAGCCAACAAGCTCTCCCCCAAAGAGGTGGAACAGCGCAAGGCCACCGGCAAGCCCATCTGCGAGAAATGCGGGGGCGTGGGCTACAAAGGCCGGGTGGGGGTGTACGAGTTCATGCGCATGAACGACCGCCTGGCGGATTTGATCAACAAAGAAGCTCCCACGGAGGTGATCAAAGAAGCAGCGGTGGAAAGTGGCATGAAAACCCTGTTGGCCTACAGTCTGATGTTGGTGAAGCAGGGCCTCACCACGCTGGAGGAGGTGGATCGGGTAACCCTCACCGATAAAGGATTGGAAAGCGAGCTGAAAGCCCGCGCCAAGGCTCTCAGCACCTGCCGCAACTGCGGTGCCGCCCTGCATGTAGACTGGATGGACTGCCCCTATTGCCTGACGCCGAAGTTTTAGAAAACCGGGCTTGTCACTTGACGAGGCTGGGGTGCCGACTATAACAGTCCTAGACAGGGATCCTGTACCGTTGTTTCTTCAACATCGCTTTGGCCGACGGCTCTTTGGATAGATAGCTTTACTGACTTCTACTGACTTTGGAGAACCCAACCCTATGCCCCAACTGATGATCGAAGACTTGATGGAGGCAATCGTCCAGAAGGGCGGTTCCGACATTCATATTTCGGTGGGTTTGCCCCCCTACTTCCGCATCAATGGCGAACTCCAGCCAACAGAGCACGAGCCCCTCACGCCTGAAGAGGTGCAGCGGCTCATCTTCAGCATGTTGAACAACACCCAGCGCAAACACCTGGAGCAGAACTGGGAGTTGGACTGCTCCTACGGCGTGCGTGGGATCGGTCGCTTCCGCGTCAACGTCTATCGTGACCGCGGCACCTATGCCTGCGCGATGCGGGCGCTGGCCTCTGAGATCCCCAACATCGACAAGCTGGGCCTGCCGGATGTATGCAAAGAAGCCGCCCGCCTGCCACGGGGTCTGGTGCTGGTGACCGGCCCCACCGGATCCGGCAAATCCACTACGCTGGCCTCCATGATCGACATGATCAACCGCGAGCGGGCCGAGCATATCCTCACCATCGAGGATCCTATTGAATACATCTACACCCCCATTCGCAGTATTGTTCACCAGCGGCAGTTGGGGGAAGACACCAAGAGTTTTGCCAATGCCCTACGGGCGGCCATGCGGGAGGATCCGGATGTGATCCTGATCGGGGAGATGCGGGATCTGGAAACCATCCAGTTGGCCATTACCGCCGCCGAGACGGGCCACCTCTGCTTTGCCACGGTGCACACCAGCTCTGCTGCCCAGACGGTGGATCGCCTGGTGGACGTGTTCCCGCCGGAGCAACAGCAACAAATCCGCGTGCAGCTCTCCAACTCCCTCAAAGCCGTCTTCTCCCAGACTCTGGCCCGCCGCCTCAACCCCAAGCCAGGAGAACCGGGGCGGGTGCTGGTGCAGGAGATCATGGTGGTGACGCCGGCCATCGCCAACTTGATTCGGGAGGGCAAGACCGCCCAGATCTACTCGGCCATCCAGACAGGGGGTAAGCAGGGCATGAAGACCCTGGAGCAGGATCTGGCCAACCTCTACCTGCAGGGCAAGATCGACTTCGATACGGCCATGTCCAAGACCTCTCGCCCTGAGGAGTTGCAGCGACTTTTGGGCAACGTCTCCGGGCCATCGCCAGCCGCGGCAGCTCAACACCAGCGGCCCGCAGCGGCTGCCGCCCGTCGCTAAACGCTGGCTCCAGGGATCCCTGGCTGGAAGTTCCTCGCCAACCTCTGGCCGCCGGCCCCATTTGTAGCTAAGCTCTAGCTGAAGAGAGCGTCGGTTTGTCTAAGGTTGCGAGACTGAGCCAAGGGATCCCATTCCGGCGTGTCGAACTAACGATCCAAGCAGGGGTAAGCCATGCCGCGCTACAAGGTTCGGGGGCTAAAGGCCGGTCAGCCGGTGCGCCTGACAGTGGTGGCCAACAATTTGACCGAGGCCCGCGCACGGCTGCGCCGGGAGGGCGTTTTTGCCAAACAGGAAGACATCCAGGAAGAAAAGCCCTTCTTCTCCCTGGATACCTCTTTTGATTTCTCGATGATGGGATCCATCGACATTCGCGACAAGGCGGTGTTCTCGCGGCAATTTGCTGCCCTGATCAACGCCGGCGTGTCGATGGTGCGCTCCCTAACCATTATGGAGGAGCAGACCGGCAACCCCAAGCTCAAGAAATACCTGCGGGCGATTCGAGCGGAAGTGGAGGCGGGGAAGAACCTGTCCGATTCCATCCGCCCTTATCCGGATGCCTTTGACGGCCTCTACTGCAGCATGGTGCAGGCGGGGGAGGTGGGCGGTGTACTCGACGAGGTGCTCAACCGGCTGGCCAAGCTGCTGGAGGACATGGATCGCCTGCAGAAGCAGATTAAATCGGCCATGACCTACCCGGTGGTGGTGACCATTTTGGCCGTCTTAATCTTTTTGGGCATGGTGCTGTTCATCTTGCCCACTTTTGAGAGCATCTACAACGACTTGGGGGGGGAGCTGCCCGCCTTTACCCAGTTTTTTATCAACATCAGCAAGTTCCTGCGCACCCCCCAGTACAGCTTGGGCCTGGTGGGCTTTTTGGTGGCGGTCTTTTTTGCTTTCCAGCGCTTTTACCGCACCCCCGCCGGCAAGGAGACCATTGATGCTCTGGCCCTCAAGCTCCCCATTTTCGGGGATCTGATCCAGAAATCGGCGGTGGCCCGTTTTTGCCGCACCTTTGGGGCCCTCACCCGCTCCGGGGTGCCGGTGCTGACTTCTTTGGAGATCGTGCGCGACACTTCCGGCAACCAGGTGGTGGCCAACGCCATCGACGCTGCCCGCCAATCCATCTCAGAGGGGGGGCAGATCGCGCCGGCCCTGGATAAGGCCAAGGTCTTCCCGATCATGGCCATCCAGATGATCAGCGTGGGCGAAGAGACGGGGGAGCTGGATGCCATGTTGATGAAGACGGCGGACTTCTACGAGCTGGAGGTGGAGGAGGCGGTGCGCGCCCTCACCAGCTTGATCGAGCCGCTGATGATCGTGATCTTGGGCGGGATGGTGGGCTGCATCATCGTGGCCATGTACCTGCCCATGTTCAACGTGTTTGAGCTGGTGAAGTAGCGACTGAATCCCCAGGGCAACCAGAACCCATCGGGAGGAGGAAGGGATCCATGCTGCGGCGGTGGTTGGTGGCCCTGGTGGTGTTTTTGGGAGTGGGGCTGTCGGTCTTGCTTTCGGAACAGCCGACGGGATCCCTGCTGGGGCGGGTGGAGCTGCCGGCAGGGATGGCGCCGGGGAACGTCCAGGTGATTGCCGCCGGCCCGGTGAGCCGCAGCATCAGCCCGTCTGCGGAGGGCGAGTACCGCCTGGATCGATTGCCCGTTGGGGAATACCGGGTGACGGTGCGGGGATCCGGCCTAGAGACGGTCTCCAGCGAGAGACCCGTGCAGGTGCGGGAAGGGGCGATAGCTTCTGCTCCTCTCCTACGCCCGCAGCTTCTGCCCCCCAGCCTCTACCTCTACAGCCTCAGCTCGGTGTTCACGACCGCAGAGCCGGCACGGCTGCAGTGGCGGGCCAGTGGCCTGGGAGCGGTGCAGTTTGCCCTCTACCGCTTTTCCCTGGCTGATTTGGAAGGATCCCCTTTCTTGCGGGATCTGGCCGATGCTGGCTATGGATCCCTGGCTCCGGATTTGTATTCCATCCTGCGAGGAGAGCTGGTGCGCCGTTGGCAGCAGCCGCTGGGGGGAGAAGAGCTGACCCGCACCCTGGAGCTGGGGATCCTGCCGCCGGGGGCCTACTGGCTGGAGGCGGAAGGCCAACAGCCGCGGCAGGCGGCGGCACCGCTGCCTTGGTCGGGGGAGTGGCTTTTGGTGAGTGACCTGGGCCTCATCCAGAAACAGGATGCCAGCCAGTTGGTGGTGCAGGCGGTGCATTTGCGGGAATTGCGTCCTCTGCCGGGGATCCAGATCCAAGTTTTCGGGGAGTGGAGGGATCCCCTCATTGCCACCACCGACGAGGAGGGGCTGGCCCGGTTTAGCTTGCCGACAGGGGAGAGATCCTCGCTGGTGGTCTATGGCCACAGCGCCGACAACACGTTGCAGGCTTTGTCCCGCAGCTATGCCTATGGCTGGAACCAGCCCCACCGCATCTACGCCTACACGGATCGTCCCCTCTACCGCCCCGGCCAGACGGTCTATTTTCGCGCCCTGGTGCGGGAGCACGACCGCCTCACCTCGGCAGGCCAGCCGGTGCAAGTAACCCTCACCGCCCCCGACGGCGATGTGCTGGGCGAGCAAACCCTGGCCACCAACGCTTTCGGCAGCGTCCACGGGCAGTTTCAATTGCCGGAGGAAACCCCCCTGGGCAGCTACGGCCTGGAGTGGCGGGTGGCCGGGCCGCAGGGATCCAGCCGCGAGTACACCGCCTTCGAGGTGGGAGCCTACCGCAAACCGGAGTTTGAGGTGAGGGTGGTGCCCGACCGGCCTTGGCTGGTGCGGGGGGGATCCCTGAAGGTACAGGTGGAGGCCGAGTATCTTTTCGGGGCGCCGGTGGCCGCTGCCCAGCTTCGCTACTGGGTTTACAGCAGCCCCGACTGGAGCCTGCGCTACGGGCTGTTGCCCCATTCGGGGGCAGAAGACTATTTTGCCGGCGACCTGGGAGAGGAGCAGGGCTACTACGGCGGCTACGGGGGGCTGGTGGCGGAAGGAGCAGGGGTGACGGATGCCCAGGGGCGGGCGGAGTTTCGCCTGGAGCGCCTGTTGCAGGATCTGGACTGGGAGGAAGACAGCTACTGGGGCCCGCAGGAGGTGCAGCAGTTGCGCATCGAGGTGGAGGTGAGTGATATCAGCCGCCGCAGCGTGACCGGAACGGCACGGGCCTGGGTGACGGCCGGCCAATTTGCCCTCTTTGCCGAGGCCGATCGCCACCTGCCCGCTCCAGGGGATGTCATCACCTACCGGCTGCAAGCCCGCGACTACGACGGCCAACCGGTCAGCACCGCCGGGGAGCTGAGCCTGGAGCGCTGGCGCTGGGATCCCCAGAGCAGCGCCTACCGACGGCAAGCCACTCTGCTGCGGCAATCTTTTCAGGTTGTCAACGGCGAGGGCAGCCTGGTTCTGCGCCTGCCCGCCGACCTGGAGCCGGGAGACTACCGGGTGCGGCTGACGGCCCAGGATCCTCGTCGCTACCGCGTGCAGGAGGTAGACCATCTCTGGGTGGTGGAGCCGGGCAACCCCCTGCCCAGTTGGGGATCCCTGCCCAGCCTGGAGGTGGTGGCGGATCGCCAGATCTACGAAGTGGGGGAAGAGGCCCAGCTCCTGATCGTCTCGCCGCTGCCGGATCTGCCGGTGCTGGTGGGTCTGGAGGGATCCCGGCTGCACCAGGTACAGGTGCTGCGCCTGCAGGGGCATACGGCCACCCTGCGCCTGCCCATCCGGGAGGAGTATCGCCCCAACCTCTACGTCACCGCCACCGTCCTCGGCCCAGAGCGGCGGCTGTACCAGAACGAGGCTCTGCTGCGGGTCTCGCCGTTGGATCGCTTTTTGCAGGTGGAGCTGCAGACGGATAAACCCACTTATCAACCAGGGGAGACGGCCCAAATTCAAATCCGCACCCGCAACGCCCAAGGGCAGCCGGTCAGCGCCGAGGTGGGGTTGGGGATCGTGGACAACGCCCTCTACCTGCTGCGGCCCGACTTCACCCCCGATATCCGCCGCTTCTTCTACGGGCGCCAGGACAACCAAGTTACCACCACCACCTCTTTCCCTCAGCAATACCCCGGTGGTGCCGACAAGCTGGCCGGCCAGGTGCGGGAAGACTTTCGCGATACCGCCGCCTGGTTCCCGGATTTGGTGACCGATGCCGATGGCTTAGCCCAGGTCCAGGTGCGCTGGCCGGACAACCTGACTACCTGGCGCTTGACCGCCCGCGCCGCCACCGCCGACACCCAGGTGGGCTCCGCCCTAGCCACCGTCGCTGTCAGCAAAGACCTCTTGGTGCGCCTGGCCACCCCCCGCTTTTTCCGGGTGGGGGATCGGCTCACCTTGGCGGCCATCGTGCAAAACCGCACCGGTCAAGCCCAAGCAGTGGAAGTGGGGCTGGAAGTGCCCGGAAACCTAGAAGTGCAGGGCTCCCAACGGCAACGCCTGACCGTGCCCGCCCAAGGGGCGGAGCGGGTGGAATGGCCGCTGCAGGTGCTGGGGGCCGGCGATACCCCTGTGCGGGTTTGGGCGCAAGGGGAGGGGCTGCAGGATGCGCTGCAACTGCGGATCCCCAGCCAGCCCTTGGGGGCAGTACACCGCTTCTTCCAAACGGGGCGGCTGCAGGCGAACAGCCTTGAGCTGCCTTTGGATTGGCCGGCCACTTGGGTGCCGGGATCCCGACACCTGCATCTGGAACTGGCCGCCAGCCCGGCAGCGGAGCTTTTGGGGCCGTTGGACTATCTCGTCCAGTTCCCCTACGGCTGCACCGAGCAGACCTTGAGCCGCTTTTTGCCCGCCTTGGCGGTGGCCCAGGCCAGCAAGCAGTTGGGCTTGAACCTGCGCTCGCCCACCCTGGAGCGGCTGCCGCGGGTGGTTCGAGCCGGCCTGCAGCGGCTGGAGGACTCCCAGAACTACGACGGCAGCTGGGGCTGGTGGGCCTACGACACCAGCAACCCCTACCTGACCGCCTACATCCTGCAGGGCTATCATCTCGCCCAGGCCGCTGGCTATGCCCTCAAGGAGTGGCGGGTGCAGCGGGCTTTGGAGTACCTGGCTGGGCAGCAGTTCCAACCCCTCTCCCCCGATCTGCGGGCCTTTGTGGCCTACAGCCTGGCCCTCTGGGATCCGGCGCTGGTGACTGCCGAGCTGCCGCCGCCGCCGCAGCTTTCCACCTTTGGCCTGGCCTACCGCGGGCTGGCCGCCCTGCAACAGGGCCAGCGGGATCCCGCCCAAGCGGCTCTGGATGAGGTTCTAGAGCGGCGGCAAAGGGATCCCCAGGGGCGCTGGTTTCTTCCTGCCGCCTCCGCCCCGCCAACCGGCGAGCGCTCCACCTACGACGACCTGGAGGTGGCCGGGCCCCTCTTGCAACTGGCCGTGCGCCTGCAGGATGGCCGCGCTGGCGAGATCGCCACCGCCCTTCTCCAGCAGCGGCAGGACAACCGCTGGCGCACCACCAAAGCCACCGCCGACGCCCTCCTGGGCCTGGTGGCCTACTACCAAGCCCAGCAACAGCAACAGCCTGGCCCCGGCCAGGTGCGGGTGTTGGAGGAGGTGAGCGGAGCTGAACTGGCGCGTTGGCAGGCCGGCGGTGCGGATCCCCGCCAAGTGCTGGACTGGGACGACGCCGAAGTGAGCACCCTGCGCCGCCTGCGTTTGGAAAAATCCGGCCCCGGCCCCCTCTACTACAGCTTGAGGGGAGAAGCTTTTGTTCCCAACCCTCTGCCCTCTCAAAGCCAAGGCTTTGCCGTCGGCCGCAGCTACTTCCGCCTACAGCCCCAACCCCAAGCCAATGGAGAGATCCGCTACCGAGAACAGCTCCTGCGCCCCGGCGAGGCGGTGCGCGCCGGCGAGGTGCTCCTGGCCCGGCTGACGGTGGAAGCTGAGCGCGATAGCCACTATGTGGTGATCGAGGATCCCTTGCCCAGCGGCGCCGAGATCACCTCCCAGGATCCGCGGCTGCTCACCGGCTCGGCCCCCGACTACTGGTGGGACTGGTTTTGGACCCATCAAGAAAACCGCGACGACCGCGTGGCCTTCTTCAGCACCGAGCTCAGGCAGGGCCGCCACGAGTTCGTCTACCTCTTCCGTCCAGAGATCCCCGGCCAGTTCCAGGTGGCCCCTGCCCTGGCGGAAGAAATGTACGATCCCAGCCGCTATGGCCGCAGCGCCAGCCACTCCCTCAGCGTTCTTCCCTAAAGATGCCTGTTACAGCCACCTGACCGAAAACAGCGTCAGTGTTGCGCGAGGGCTGAGGCGATGAGGCATTGAGCACGGCTGGGGCGGCCCCAAAGCACCTGCTCCTGTTTGTAGACAACCATGCCGGGCGGGGATCCCTTCGGTTTGAACACCCATTTCGGGCGGGTATACACCACCGGCACCTGTTCGCTGAGGCGACCGCGGCTGAAATGAGCCGCCAAATCGGCAGCCGCCTGCAGATCCTCGCTTTCGGCCACGGCGCCGGGGGGCAAGCGCAGCAGCACATGGCTGCCGGGGATCTCCTGGGCGTGAAACCACCAATCGTGTTCCTGGGCCACGCGAAAGGTCAGTTGGTCATTTTGCAGGTTGTTGCGCCCCACCCAGATGGGGAAGCCACTGGGGCTGGTAAAGCGATGGGGGTTGAAGGGTTGTGGTGGGGAATGCTTTGATCCCATCCGTGAGGATTCTGTCCCGCTGTGGCGAGCAGGACTCTCCAAGTAGCGCTGTTGGATCAGCTCGGTCTCAATTTCCTTGAGGGCGGCCAAGTCTTGGGGATCCCGATAGGTTTCCAGATGCTGCAGAGACGCTTCCACCTGCTCCAGGTATCTGATCTCCTGCTCTACCGCCTCTTGCAAAGGCCGCACAGCTTCCTGAGCCCGTTTTTGTTTGCGGTGCTTGCGGTAGTAGGCTTGGGCATTGAGAATGGCATTTTTCTCCGGGTCGAGCGCGATCTTGATCGTCTGGCCGCTGGCAAAATCTGGCAGCTCGATGTGGTGCAGCCCTGGCCGCCAGAGGTGGAGGTGGGCCATCAACAAGTCGGCAGCTCGTTTCGAGGCTTCCGCTTGGGTGGATTCGGCCAGCATCGTCTCAAATTGCTCTCGCCGCTGATAGAGCTTTTTCAGCAGGGTGGACACCTTTTGCAGCAGGCGGTGGCGCTCTCGCTCAAACTGTTCGCGGTTGAGCTGAGCTTGGTAGTAGTCTTCCAGAAGTTGGTGCAAGGACTCCGTCGGAGGGCTGACGGGACGGCTTGCCCAACCGAGGACGGTGTATCCCTGGGGAGTGGGCGCCGGCTCAAACCGGCCTGTTTCCAGACGGGTGAGCCAGTCCTGCCACCTGGCAAACAGCGCCTGCCAATCATGGACAGACAGGTGATCGCTGGGGGTCTGCGGCGGGATCCCAGCCTGATGACACATCGCTTCCACCAAATGCCGACTGAGACCGCGATAACCGTGCAACAGCCGTTGGCCGATGGGGCCGGGGATCAAGGCGATGCGTTCTTGCCAAGAGGAGAAAGGCTCGGATCGCTGTGGGATCGGCGCAGTCAGGGCTGGAGGGGACTCGTAGGGAAGGCCCGGCTGCACCGGACGCACCCGCGATTGCCGCTCGCTCACCCCATGGCCGCTGGCCAAAATCAGGCCTGCCTCGTCCACCAAAATGGCGTTGCTGTGCTTGCCCATCACCTCTAGGTAGAGATGGCGCTGCGGGGGATCCCCGGGCCGAGGGGCAAAGCGACAGTCGATCACCCGTTCCCACTCGTCTGTGAGAGCCAGCTCCGTCAGCGCCAAACCCCTCAGTTGCCGTTGGAGAAACTGGCTAAATTGAAAGCCGTCCGGCTCTTTGGCAGGAGGCTGACAGAGGTGGAGACGCGCCGCTTGGGGATGCCAGCACAACAGCAGGCAGGGGCGGGCAGTGAGCGTGCGCAAACCGATGACCACCGTCCACAGATCGGTCTGTTGGACCCATTCCACGCGGGCGGGCAACCAAGAATCCCGCCCTACCGCTGCCCCCGTCAGATCCGCCAGCACCGCACGCAGGGTGGTCAGATCAACCGGCTGCATCCCTGTTGCTCCTGGTCGCTACCCAACCCTTGAGGGTTCACTCACGGCCTAATCTTCGTCCTCCTCTTCTTCGTCATCCTCGCCTTCCCATTCCTCGTCCAGATCCAGCAGCAGAGCATAGAGCTGATCGAAAAGCTCTGGAGGCTCATCCGGGGTGAGCAGATAGGGATCCCCTTCCTCGGGCAAAGCAGCATAGATCAAAACGGGATCCAGGGGAGCAAAGATGCCGTATTTCTTCTCTTGGTAGAAAAACGTAGCCAGCAGTTGAAACTCCTGGGCATCTTCTTCGCTCTCGCCCAGCTCGAACACATCTTCCTCTTCGACGGGGGGCAGCTCTCCCTGAACCGTAAGGATGTCAAAGCCATTCTGCTGCAAGGTCAGGTTCAACTCCCCCAAGACCGCCTGGATGGTGGGGATGGCAGCCTGTAGCTCTTCCGGATCCGGCTCGTCCAGGATCCCTTCCATGTCGGCGTCTCCGTTCACCGCCTGGTTGGGTTCCCCTTCCCAAACCAGCACTTTGATCACGGCATCGACAGGAGTGACCAGGGCATAGGTCTGCCCATCGATGACCACCTGCCGCAGAATCTCGCACTTGAGAGGCTGGTTCTGCTCGTCGCGGAGCATCAAGGTTTCATGCGATTCAGTCATTGAAAACAGCCCAGGTTAGGAAAGATGGGGGTGTACAGAAGCCCATTCTCCCATGTTCTGCCCCCTCGCAAAGTTCAGGGATCCCCTGCCAACTCGCCATCAGCACTTTGTGCTTCGGCTGCTCGTTCTGCCTGGGTTAGGGCTTCCAGGGCCAACAAAATCTCTTCTTCTCGGCGGGCGTAGGTGTCTTCGTCAATTTCTCCCAAATCTAGCTGGATTTGCAAGGCTGTAAGCTCTTTTTGCAGGTTTTCTTTGTTATCCAGTTGTGCTTCGGCGCGTTCTTGAATTTGCTCCGCTAGCCAAAGCAAGCTTTGGGCCGGCCACGTCAACAACTGCCAAACCATCTCACATCTCCCAAAGCTAATAAACAACCCCTGCGATCCTATCAACTCGGCTCCTCAGATGCCGTCGCCCCAGCTTAGCGCAGAGAGGAGACTAATTGTCCCGGCAGTGCTGCTCGATCCAATCCATCAACTCCCTATCGGAATGGGTGCACAGCCGCTCCCCTGTAATCAGGTCTTGGACAGACCACCAGACCCTGCCGCTACCATCTACCCATTGACGCACGCGCAGCTCATCGCAAGCCGTCAAAACCGCTTTTAGGCTCTGCCAAAGGCGGCGCCATCCTCCAAACAGCGCTGGAGAGGAAGGATCCCTGCTGCCGTACTCGGCTGCCAGTTGCCGCTCCTCTTGCTCTAACAATTCCACCAAGCGGGTGTTGTTGGCCGCTCTGGCTGCTGCCAAACGATGGGCCAGGGAAGCTGCCATGTTGTGGCGATGGCGGGCAAGGAGACTCACCCCACCCCTTTCAGCGGCTGCATTCATGAGGCTGCTCTCCAGCATCAGGAGCTCTACACGATCAATCCTACCGAAAAATCTGTAGTTAAAGATACGGAAAATACCCAAACCATCGATAACGTGTTTTGGAAAGTGGGATTACGGTCATTCCGATCTAGACCCACCTCGGTGAAGCTGAACATTAGTCGGGCCTGCTAGGGATGGATGGTTCCGTCGGGGAGGATGGCCCCGCTCAAGTCAGCAAATCGATCCCAGCCGGGACTTAGTTTTGCGCCCGTTAGGTTTGCTCCCTTGAGAGAAACGTTCAGCAAGTCTGCCTCCTGCAGGTCTGCCCCGCTCAGGTCGGCTCCTTCCAGGTTTGCCCCCCTCAGGTCTGCTGCCCTTAAGTCGGCCCCGCTGAGGTTTTTCACATCAGCCTGGCCGTTAACAATCTCCCAGACCAGCCGCCACTTGGGATCCATCTGCGTTTCGGCAGAGACTAGGGATCCCTCTAGGCTGACCCGGCTCAAGTCGGCCCCGCTCAAGTTGGCTCCGCTGAGATCAGCCTGGCTCAGGTCAGCCCCGCTCAAGTTGGCTCCGTTGAGGTTGGCTGCTCTCAAGTTAGCCTGCTTCAAATTGGCCCGGCTCAGGTTGGCTCCGCTGAGGTTGGCCCCACTGAGGTCTAATCCTCTCAGATAGGTCTGGGCCAAGCTGGCCTCGCTTAGATCGACCCCTCGCAGATATGTTCCGTTTAGGTTAGCTCCGCTCAGGTTGGATCCTCTCAGACATGCCTGACGTATCCGGCTCAGGTTAACCCCCCTCAAGTTGGCTTGCCTGAGGTTGACCCCCGCCAGGTTAGCTTCACTCAGATCGGCTTCGGTTAAGTTGGCGTTGTCCAGGTTCGCTCCCCTTAAGTAGGCTCGGCTTAGGTTTGCGGAGCGCAAATCGGCCCCCTCTAAGTCGGCCTCGCCTAGGTATGCTGCACTCAGGTTTGCGCGGCTTAGCTTGGCCCTGCTCAGGCGTGCTGCTTTCAAGTTTGCCCGGCTTAGGTTGGCCCCCTCTAGGTATACCTCGCTCAGGTTAGCCCAGCTCAGATCAGCCCGGCTCAGGTCAGCCTGGTACAGACAGGCTGCTCCCCCCCTCTCTCCTTTCCCTAGGTCGGCTCCCCTCAAGTCTGCCCCACTTAAGTCAGGCCTATCTAGACTGGCTCCCCTCAGGTCAGCCCAGCGGAAGTCTCGCTCTCCGGCTCTGTATCTGGCTTGGATATCTTCGACTTTACGGAGAGGAAGCGGATGCGCTTTTGCTACCTGCACAAGCTCCGGATCCGCTGACTCCAGCAGTGTTTTCCAGGCTGCAAATTGAACTTTCCAAGCCAAACCTTTTTGCATGACGGTTTGGATAACAAGTTGAGCCCCTTTTTCGCCATATTGGAGCGCTTCCTCAATCGCTCGGATTCGCACTTCCAGATCGGGACTGGCTAGGTCTTGCTCAATAGCCACCAAGCCTCCCATGACCGGATCGGAGCCGGCCAATTGCTGCCCACCCAGAACAGGATCAAAGGTTTCCGCCATCCCTACACCTCAAGTTAACCTTCCAACTACCTGCTGCTGCATAAGCCATAGGCCCGGTCAGTTTTGGCAATTACTTCAGCTCGGTAAGCTTCCAGCCCCCAAATCGACCACCAAAATCAGGGATCCCGTAGCCCAAAGCAGCCGCTGTCTGTTGGATCCCTGGGGAGCTAATGGTTTTGGTAGGGCTGCTACATCCCGCCAGAAGACCAGGACTGAGAACTTAGGAGGGGGAGGAGGGGAAAAACGAAGAGGGGCTGTCGACTTCGATGGGGCCCAGCCCTCTTTTTTGCACCAGCGTTCGCAGCTCCTGCACAAGCTGTTGGTCTTGGGAGGCTGTGCGCGCCCCGGACTCGGCAGCCCATGCCTTTAAGTCCTGAATCTGGTCGCGGGCGATGGCGGCCAGAGGAACGGTTTGGCGAATGGCGCTGAGGACGTCCTCCTGGGTAAACTCGCGGGGTGGATCCTGGTTGAAGGCCATGTGCATGGCATCGTAGATGGTCTGTTCAATTTCTGCCCCGCTGAAATCTTCGCTGGCCATGGCCAGCTCAGGGTAGGAGAAATCCCGCAAGCGGTTGGGCCGCAGCCGCTGGATGTGGACTTGGAAGATTTCCTCCCGCTCCCGTTGGTTGGGCAAATTGACAAAGAAAATCTCATCAAACCGGCCTTTGCGCAGCAACTCAGCCGGCAAGATGCGGACATTATTGGCGGTGGCAACAATAAAAACGGGTTTGGTTTTTTCCTGCATCCAGGTAATTAGGCTGCCGAAGACCCGCTTGCTGGTGCCCGAATCTCCTGAAAACTCGCTGTTGACGCCGCCAAAGGCCTTATCCAACTCATCAATCCACAAAACACAGGGGGCCATAGCTTCGGCAATTTGGATCATCTGGCGCACGCGGCTTTCACTTTCGCCGACGATCCCGCCGAAGAGTCGCCCCACATCCAGCCGGAGCAAGGGCATGCGCCACTCGCGGGCTATGGTTTTGGCACAGAGGGACTTGCCGGTACCCTGGATCCCGGCCAGCAAAATGCCCTTGGGGCTGGGCAAGCCATAGTCGCGGGCCTGGGCACTAAAGCTGTTGCGGCGCTGGCGAATCCAGGCTTTGAGGTTTTCCAGGCCGCCGACATTTTGCAGGGTCTCGGAGGGGTTGTAAAACTCCAGGATTTCCGTCTGGCGGATGTATTGCTTTTTCTCTTCCAGAACCAGGTCAATATCGCCCTCGCTGACCTTGCCTTTAGCGGCTAGGGCGCGGGCCAGGATCCGCTCAATGCGCTGCCGGGTCAGCCCTTGACAGGCTCGAACCAGTTGTTCCCGCGCTGGGCCGCTTAGCTCCAGTTGACGGGCAGGGATCGCGCGGGTAACGATCCGCTCAATTTCGTCGATGCTGGGCAGGGGAAAATCATAGACTACAATTTCCTCGCGCAGCTCGGCAGGGACAACGGCTTCTTGGCCCAGGAGGATGATGGACTTGCGGCTGTGGCGGCCCTCTCTGGCCAAGGTTTTTAGGTAGCGGATAACGGGATAGTTATCTGAGCGTTCTGGATTTCTCAGGGTGGGGTTTAGATCCTTGAGAACACAAATAACCGCCTCGTCCTCTTTGATAGCGCCGATGCGGCCCAGAGCAGGCATCAATTGACCTTTGTTTTGGCCGTTATCTGACCAGCCAGAGACGATATCCCAGATTAGGAGTTTGCGCTTGGGTTTGAGAGAATCGGCCAGAACTTGTAGCAGCTCCTCTGCTGGGGCTTCTTCGGGAGTAACCAGGTAGATCAAAGGGTAGCGAGCGCGAACCACCAAGTCCAGCAGCGTGAGAATGTCTTGGTGATTGCTGGCAAAGGCGAGATCTAAGGAACTCATGGATCTAGCTGCTAGCTGTAGGTAGTCTAGCAAAGGGATCCGCCTAGGGATGGACAGTTCCGTCGGGGAGGATGGCCCCGCTCAAGTCGACAAATCGATTCCAGCCGGGACTTAGTTTTGCGCCCTTTAGGTTTGCTCCTCTCAGATCCGTGCCGTCCAGGTTTGCTTCCCTTAGCTCGGCCCCACTCAGGTTGGCTTGCCACAGGTCGGCCCCACTCAGGTTGGCTTGCCACAGCTTGGCCTCGCTCAGGTCAGCCCTGCTCAGGTCAGCCCTGCTCAGGTTGGCCCTGCTC
>NZ_JANSJH010000029.1:0-11623 GCF_047462495.1 Synechococcus sp. H55.2
GTTGATCCCTACCTTTTCCCCGCAAGGGGACGGAAACTAGGCACCTTGGGCAAAGACAGTCTCAGGGCTTACGGCTTTTTCCGACTTCTAGGCGGGATCCTTATCGAGCAGATGAGGGATCCATCGTGTCGGGTGCAGAATGGAGAGCTCGCCGGGCCAGTTTGACATAGGTCTTCACCGTCTCGTAGGGCATCTCCAGGTCGGCGGCAATCTGCTGCAAGCTCTCTCCTAGCTCTCGTCGGGCCAAGATTGTTGCCCAAAGTTGGGCCGTCTTTTCGGCGCGGGATCCCCCTTGGCGTTGCCGCTGACTGAGGAAGAGGGCGCTCAGCTCCTCGATGCGCCGGGCCAGTTGCTCTTCCCGGCAAAGGACGGGGGTGGCGGGCAGCTCTTCGGCCAGCCAACCGAGGCGGGTTTGCCCCAGCCCAAAGGGGGTTTTGTGGCCGGTGCCGCAGTAGGGGGCGAAGTGGATCAGGGCCTGGAGCTGCTGCTGCAACAGTTCAGACGCGCGGGAGGAGACCGCCAACTGTACACAGCCAACGAAGCCCGTCACGGATCCCTGGCGCCCGGCGGTGGTTTTAACCGATTCCAGCCGGTGCCGCTGGATGACCACTTCCCCATCCACCCAATCCAGAAAAGGCTCCACCTCGATGGGCAGGCCGGAAAAATCGTTCCAACGGCGCAAATAGCTGTGGAACAGGTTGCGAGGCACCGGCAGCGGCAAATGGTGGCCGCGGTGGCGAAAGCTGGTGGGCGAGATGAAAGAGAGGCTCCAGGAGCGATGGACAAGGGGCTGCTCCAGCAGTTGACGGTAGGTGCGCGGGGGGATCGAGATCTTCCATCCCAGGATTTGCAGCGGGGATCCGCGCAACTCCAGCCAGGGGGGCAGCCGTCGGCACCATTCCCGCAGCCACTCCACCACTTGGGGGTTGAGGGCGGTGATCGACCAGCGGAAGGGGATCTGGGGCGGGATCAGCAGTCGCCCACTCTGCTCGCGGAAGGGCCCCATCAGCCGGGAGAGGGTGAAGGGTTTTTCCGATTCTCCGTCGTGCAAATAGGCAGATAGCTGCGGATCCATCTGCTGCACCTCGCCCAAAAACCAGGCGTGCAGCCCTTTAGCGTAGTGGGGATCCAACAGGTAGGGCTGAGGGGCCTGCACTTCCAGGGTGATCCCCACCAGCTCGGATCCCGCCGGCCACTTGCCGCTTTCTGCTCCGGCGATGGGTGGCTCTGAAAAACTCAACTTGGTCAGCATAGGCCCAGCCAATTTTTGCTCATCCCCAGTCAATAGCAGCCCCTATCCAAAATCAACCCAGAGCCACTTTTCCTTTGAGAGGATTTGAGAAGGGATCCCTTCCAATTTGCTTTACCTTTAAATCGCTGGCTGGGCCAACCGAAAAAAGTCTTGAATCTGTTGGCAATGGATCTAAATCGGCCTATACTGTCTCCCAGTCTGGAACTGCAAAATGCAACCATCAGTCACTGCTGTCGCCTCTCTCTGTCGGCTGCGATTCTCTGCCCGCGTGGCTGCTATGGCCGACGCCGTCTTTTTGAAGCGCCTTTGGTTTTTATGAAGGATTTGTGAAGTTCAAGGATCGCCCCAGTCAAAAGTCGGGTTCGGATTTGCCCGCAGGCACAGAAGCTGCGTTCTATTCTTTTTTGCCAGGTGTTGTCCATGACCGCTACCTCCTCTACCTCCCCCGTGCCCATCGCCTTGGCCTGGTGCCTGGCTTGGGGAGAAGGGCGGGATCCCCAATTCCCCTTGCCGATTCTGCAGCAGATGTGCGCAGCCATCCGCACCGACGACGCAGCCGGGATCCCGGAAGCGCTGCAACCTCTTTGGGCGCAGGTGCGCCAATTTCAGGAGAGCGTGGCGGCCACAACCTTTCCCAAAACCTTGGCAGAGCTGCAATCGCGCTATCCGGAGCTGTGGCGGCAGACCACCCGCATCGGCTTGGTTTACGGGGGGGCCACCAAGATCAAGGGCTACGTTTTCGAGTCCGCCAAACTGCCGGAAATCCGCGGCGCCTCGGCCCTGTTGGATCGCATTAACCTGGTGGATCTGCCCGCCTTCTTCGGGGATCCTGAGCAAACCTACTTGGGGTGGGAAGCCTTGGGGAAGGAGTCTCAAGCAGAGCTAAGGGACTACGTGAACCGGCGGATCCGGCCCTGGCTGCAGCAGCACTACCCGGCTTTGGCGCAGGCTCTTATTCCGGAGCTCCTCATCTACTCCACCGGCGGCAACCTCTTGGCCTTCTGTCCGGCGGCCTATGTGGACGACCTCTGCGAGGCCATTGAGCGCCGCTACACCGAAGAAACCCTCACCGCCAACGCCTGTGCCGTGGGATCCGCCTTTCGGCTGCTGGAGCTGCGCTACGGCCTGCTGCGGGATCCCATCGAACGCACCCCTTGGCTGGACTGGTTGGCCCAACACCAGGCCCACCCCCTGGTGAGGGCCTACTTTGGAGATGGCAGCGAAGCCAGCTTCCAGACCCGCAAAAGTTTCAACGAGCTGGTGGGCCACCTGGCTGCCCGCTTCCAGCACCGCCGCAACGGCAATCCGGATCCCGGTCGTCCCAGCCGCGCCCATCCTGCCTTTTTTGAAACCCACCCCTACCTGCGCCGCGACAGCACCGACCGCCGCCCGGCCCTGGCCAAAGCCGACCTGCCAGGTCAGCCCTGGCTCTCGGAGGCCACGGCCCGCAAAGCGCTGGTGGGCCGCCAGGCCAAGCGCCTGGAGACAGGCCAGCAGGGGTGGTTCCGCAAATTCCCCAATTGGGATCCCGGCTTTGTGGAAAGCTGGGTAACGCGATTTGCCCGCTTCCTCGACTCTCCCGCCGGCGAGCCCTACCGGGAGCGCTATTTGCAGCCCTACAGGGGATCCGGCCCCGGCGAGGCGCAATCGCTGCGGGAAGTGGCCAACGCCAGCCAGGGCTTTGTGGCCTACCTCTACGCCGACGGCAACAATATGGGCGGCTACGTGCAGCAGATCCAAACCCCAGAGGCCTACCGGCAATTTAGCCACGACGTTTCCGAGGCCACGGAACAAGCCGTTTACCGCGCCCTTGCCCAGCACCTGCAGGCGCACCGGCTGCGGGGCCTGCCGCCGGATCCAGAAACCGGCAGAGACCGCAACGGCGAGTGGATCCACCCCTTCGAGATCCTGACCATCGGCGGGGACGATGTGCTGATGGTGGTGCCGGCCCACAAGGCTCTGGAGATCGCCGCCACCTTTTGTGAGCAATTCGAGCAGATCCTGCTGGCCAAATCGGCCACCTACGCCGCTCGCTCCCTCGGCCAGGTGCCGCACCGCTACCCGGCCGACAGCCCAGACCAGCTCTGCCGGCTCTCCACCTCGGCAGGCGTGCTGTTTGCCTCGGAAGACACCCCCATCTACTATGCCGAAAGGCTGACCGAACAACTGTTGAAATCTGCCAAAAGCCGCGCCAAAAAGCTGAAGCCCCGCGACCAAGACTTCTCGGTGGCCACCATCGACTTTCTCTCTTTGAAATCGGTGACTTTGATCGCCTCCAGCATCCAGGATTTTCGCCAGCAGGCCCTGGAGATCCGCCAGAACGGCCACCTCCTCAAGCTCTACGCCGGCCCCTACACCGTCCCGGAGATCCGCGGGCTGCTGAGAACGGTGCAAGCTTTGCAGGCGGCGGATTTTCCCCGCTCCCAGCTCTACCAAATCCGCAGCTTTTTGGAAAAAGGCAAGCGCACCGCCACCCTCAACTACCTCTACTTCCGCACCCGGCTGGGCCAAAAAGGGCAGCCGCTGATCGAGGCCTTTGAACGCACCTGGTGCAAGGCCAAAACCAACGACGGCCACCTCCCCCCCTGGATGTACGTGGCGGCGGAGGGGGAACCCACCTACGAGACCATCTGGCGAGATCTGGTGGATCTGTACGCTTTTGTGCAAAAACAGCCCCAGGTCGAGGGCCGGCCCGTTCCTGTGGAGGTGAAGTGATGGTTCGGCTGGCAGAGCTGCCCCAAACGAGCACCTCTATCCCTTTGAAGGCCACCCTCGCCTCGGCCCTGGCGGTGGGATCCGGCGGCTCCAGCGGCTCCCTGGCGGACAAGCCCCTGCTCAAGGATGCCTACGGCAGGCTGCTCATCCCCGGCTCCCAGTTGAAGGGAAGGCTGCGCCACGAGTGCGAAAAGCTGGCCCGCGGCCTCGGCTGGGCCATTTGCCGCTCCCCCGACCCCGATCGCATGTGTCCCAAGCGGGAGGGGAGCGACGGCCACTTCGACCGTCCTGAATACCAGGTCGAGGGCTACGCCGGATCCCATTGCCTGGTCTGCCAGATCTTCGGCAATCCGGCCCTGCCTTCCCGCCTCTGGGTAGAGGATCTTGTCTGTGAGGTGCCGCCGACGGCGCTGGAACTGGCCCTCCGCCCAGGAGTCACCCTCAACCGCCGCCGCCGCACCGCCGAGGATCAGCGGCTCTACCTCATCGAGACCTCGCCGGCAGCCGAGCTGATCTTCTCCGGATCCCTGCAGCTTTTGCCCGACTGCCCTCCCTGGGGCAAGGCCCTGCTGCGGGCGGCCCTGCACCACATTGGGGCGCTGGGGGGCAGCAAATCTGCAGGCTTGGGTTGGTTGCACTGGGATCCCCAGTCTCTAGCTGCCCTGCAGCCCAATGATGCAGATTGGGCCTTTTTGGCCGGAGGAGGGAGCTGATGGAGGCCATTGAACTCACGCTCACTGCCGAGTCTCCCCTGGCCATCGGTCGGCAAAAGCCGGGCGGCTCCATCAGCGAGGCCCAGGACTTCATTCCCGGCAGCGTGATCCGGGGGGCCTTGGCCGACCTCCTGCTCCGCCAAAGCCGGCGCCGCCCCGGCGAGGCCCTGACAGGAGATCTGGCTGCCCTGTTCACGGAGACCCGTCCGGCGGTGTTTACCCATGCCTATCCGGGATCCGGCAGCCGGGTTTTGCCGGCCACGGCCTTCAGCTCCAAAAACAACCCCGGCTTCCGCTCAGAGGCGGGCAAAACGGGGGTGTTCGACACACTGCTGGATCGCTTCTGCTCGCAGCGGCTGGGGATCCCCTTTGATCCGGCAGAGCCGGATGGCTCCGGAGGCAGGGTGGAGCCCTTCGGCGGCTTTTACAGCCAGGAGGGGGGATCCCGCTACCGAAGGGTGGCCGTGTCCAAGCGCCTGCTCACGCGGGTGGGGATCAACCGCCGCCGCGCCACCGCCGCCGACCAGATCCTCTACAGCCTGGAGGTGATCAACGAGGGCCGGGCTGGGCGAGATGGGAGCTTGCAGCCTTCCCTCTTCAGCGGCCACATCTATCTGCAGGATCGCGAGCTGGCAGCAGCCCTCGCCGGCTACCTCAACACCCACGCCCGCCGTTTGTCCTTGGGAGGGGGGGTGTCGCGGGGGCTGGGCCGGGTCAGCCTCGCCGCTCGACACCTGAGGAACCCGAAGCCCTCCCTGGCTGAGCGGGTGACAGCCTTTAACCAAAAGCTGCAGCAGCGCTGGAAACAATGGCAGGTGTTTGGGGATCCCTGGCAGCCCTTGCCGCCGGAGCGGCAGTACTTCTCCATCGGGCTGCAGTCGGGGGCCATCCTCAAGGAACGCTGGCAGCGCACCACTGTGCTCACGCCGTCAATGCTCCAGGAAGAGGCCAACTGTGAGGACAGATCCCTGGTCTTGGAGCTGGCCTGCAGCAGCTACGCCTATGTTTCCGGCTGGAACGCCGCCTGGGGGCTTTTTAAAGATGTAGAGCTGGTTACAACCCAGGGCAGCGTCTTCCTGCTGAGCACCACGCAAATGGAGCGCTGGATCTCGATTTTGGCGGAGATGGAATACTGGGGCATCGGCGAGCGAACCGCGGAAGGATTTGGCCAAATTGAAGTCTGTAGTCTGTTCCATCATCATTTCTGGGAGAACCCGCTATGACCTTCGCCACCAGCGAGAGCAAACTGGAGCAAAAACAGGAACTTGAGATCCAGCGGCACATTCGGCTGGCCGAAGATGAGCTGGTCGCCAGAATCCAAACTGCCTTGGATAACTTTAAAGATCTGGACAAATTGGAAGAGGCCCAGTACCGCAATTTGTTGCATGTGGCAGCTTCCACCGAAAGCTCAGAGGTGATCAAGAACTTCTTGCGCTACCAGATGGGGCGAGACGAAAAGTGGGGTCGGGGCAAGAACTCCTTGGCCGAAGCCATCATCAAAGACATCGACAACTGGATCCATCAAAAGGCCCTCGCCATTGCCAGGGAGGCCGGCGTTGAGAAAACATCCCCCAAAGTCAACGAGATCAAAATCGACTTGATCCGGCGTTACCTAGGCTATGGGGCGCGCTACCTCAAGTACAAGCGAGAAGGGGGAGGATCTTAAGCCATGACCAGTTGTGCCCTTGAGGGTGTCGTCTCAACCTTTCGGCTCAGCCAGTTGAAAATCATCCCCATCCTGTTTGCCGAAGCCGCAGTGGAGCCTTAACTTCAGCCTTAACCTGATTTGAGGGAACGATGTTCGACGTTTTCAAAAACCGCTTGGAGATCACCGGCACGCTCACCACCGTGACTGCCCTGCACATCGGGGTGGGCCGCTCCACCGAGCCCATCGGCTCCGATCTGCCGGTTCTCAAGGACGCGCTGGGCCGCCCGCTCATCCCCGGCTCCAGCCTCAAGGGGGCGCTGCGCTCCCGCCTGGAGAGTTTTTTGCGCGGCATCGATCCGGCGCTGGCCAGGGATCCCAGCGAGTTGACCAGTAGCGAGCAAGTCCGGTTGGTCAACCAAATTAAGAACACCTACAAAGACGACGACGCAACCCTGACGCAAAAGCTGATCGAGGCCACCGACTGGGTCTCGCAGGCGTTTGGATCCCCTTGGCTGGCGGGCAAGGTGCAGATCCGCGATTTGCCGGTGGTGCGGGAAGCCTGGTTTGGCCAGTACCAAGAGCGGGATGGTGTGGCCATCGATCGGGATACGGAGACGGCGGCAGAGGGCAAGCTCTACGACTTTCAAGTGGTGCCGGCCAACACCCCCTTTCAGTTCCATGCCGTTGTCGAAAATGCCGAAGCATGGGAGCTGGGCCTGCTGGCCATCGGCTTGCACCAATTGGAAACGGAGCAGATCCCCTTGGGAGGGGGGCGCTCCCGCGGCTTGGGGGTCGTCCGCCTGGAGATCGGGGCGGTCTATTGGTTTGACTCAGAAGGGGATCCGCGGCGGCTGCTGACCTATCTGCAAGAGCTGGTGGCCGGAGAGCGGCACCCCCTCAGCCCGGAAGAGGCTGCTGCCTTGCGCCAAGACTGGGTGGAAGCCCTGGTTGCCAAACTAACCGCTGTCGCTCCCGTCGGCCCCCGCAGCTAGCGCAAGGGCTGGGCGAAAACCCTCTTGTTCCTCTTCAGTGAAGGATCCCAGGCCATGCACAAGCGCTACGTTAACCACTGCACCCTCTGCCTCACCCTCAAGCCGGATGGCCCTGTGCTCATCAAAGCGGGCAAACAAGGGGCGGATCCGACAAAACCCGATATGGAGTTTGTGGAAACCTATCGCGGCGGCGGGCGGACAGTCTATTTTCCCGGCAGCTCCCTCAAAGGGGCCATTCGCGCCCACGCCGAGCGCATTGTCCGAACGGTGGGCGGCGACAGACGGCCTGAGGGGAACAAGTTGCAACTCTGGGCCAGCGATCCCCTCGACCAAAAGGCCAACCAGTGGCTGGAAAAAATTGCCGAGTCCCACCGAGTTTACGCCCTCTCTTCTTTTACGGACCAGATGTTTGGCAACACGGCCATCGCCAGCCGGGTGCGCATCGAGGATGCCTATCCCAAGCCGGGGACACCTCTGCGGCTGGAGGAACGCAACGGGGTGGCCATCGATCGCGTCTTCGGGTCGGTGGCGGTGGGGCCGTTTAGCTACCAAGTCTGTGTCGAGGGATCCTTTCAAACCAAGATTCACCTGAAAAACTTTACCCTGGCGCAACTGGGCCTGCTGGGGCTGGTGCTGCGGGATCTGGACGAAGGATGGTTTGGGATCGGCTTTGCCAAATCCCGCGGCATGGGCCGCGTTCGGGTGGAGTACGAGTGGGCGACGGTGGACTACCCGGGCTGCCTGGTGGAGGAGGGGAGCCAGGAGCTACGGCTGCTGGGATCCCAGCTTGCCTGGCCAAGGGGATCCCTGCTGGGGGCGGGCGAGTTTCTCAGTCCAGAAGAGGCGGGCAAATACGGCTTTGCCAAACCCGATCGCCAGTTAGTGCCGGTGGGGGCGGAGCCGATGCCCTTGGGCTTTGGGGCGCGGCTGACCTGGGAGCAAACGTCTGAGGCCAAGGTGGAGCACCTGCTGGCCGCCGCCGTTAAAAGTTGGGCTCAGCTCTTGCAAACGGAGGCCAAAGCGGTATGAAACCAGCCTACGTAGCCGCCTACAAGGTTCAGGATCTGGCCGCTTGCAACGGCGGGACGGCGTCCTCGCTTTCCGAGATCCTCTCGGCCTGTTTTGCCGCCGCCGAAGAAACCTACACCTTTTTGCGCTGGCCCCACCGCGTCAGCGGCATTCAGGTGGGGATCCCGCCAGATCTGGTCTGTCAAGAGGGACAAGTCTTCTGCCAACAACGGGAGTTGCGCTGGAAAAGCACCCCCCGCGGCTGGGATCTGCTGTATCTGGGGATCCAACCTCCTCCCGACTTCTTTGTGCCGCTGGCCGGGGAGTGGCAGGGGGAGGATCGCGAGGCCGACCTGTACGGATCCCAAAGTCCGGAAACCCGCTTCCCCCAAGGTCTCAGCTATCCGAGGTCTCTCAAGCTGGGCCAGCGCTACTTTCGCGATGGGCGCACCGCCCGCGTTCACTTTGTTGCTCTCATCCCGAGGTCAAGATGACTCCCCAAGGCCCCCGACCCTTGCCCGCCCATTCTGCTTCTGCCAGAACGCCCGCCGGCAGCCGAGACCGGGGTGGAGGTGAGCAGGCCATGGCTCCCAAGCCCTACGAGCTGATCCCCTTTCCCCAGCAGCCCCCCAAGCTGGAGCGGCCCGCTGGCCACGCCAAGTTCCATCCCGACAAGTTGCACGGCACCCTCTTTCTCACCCTGACGGTGCAGACCGCTCTCCACATTTCCACCGGCCACCTGGCCTTGGGCAGCGACGTCGGCGTCAACGGGATCCCGGTGCTCAAAACCATGACCACCACCCCCGACGGGCGGCTCAAGATCCAGGGCAGCTCCCTCAAGGGGGCCATCCGGGCCATGTACGAGGCGATCACCAACAGCACCCTTGCAGTGATCACCAGCCGCTACAAAAATCAGATCCCGCCGGAGCGGCAACCCTGCCGCCAGAAGGAGCGGCTGTGTCCTGCCAGCCGCGTTTTTGGCGCCCTCAACTGGCAGGGGCTGGTGGAGTTCAGGGATGCCGTTGCCACTGGCACCGGCTCCGGCGGCGGATCCCTGCCCCCGCTGTACCGTCCCCGCCCCGACCAGCGCAGAGCCTACTTTGAAAACGGCAAGGCGGTTGGGCGCAAGTTTTATTACACGCACCGCAGGGCTTTGCAGGGCCATCAAAAGGGGACGCCCACCCAGCAGGCGGTGCAAAATACGGTTTTCAAAACCCAGATCCACTTCAAAAACCTCACTCCTGCCGAGCTGGGCACCTTGTTCACGGTGTTGGGTCAGGATCCCGCGCATCCGCTGCTGCTGAAGGTGGGGGGCGGCAAGCCTGTAGGACTGGGATCCCTGCAGGTCAGCCTGGACAAGATCGAGCGGCCCCGCAACTTGAAAGAGCGCTACAGCCGCTACGATCCCCCACAAGCCGATACCCTAGAAGGAGAAGGCCTCAAAGCCTTTGTGCAAAAGCAGATCCAAGCTGCCCAGGGCTACATCCTGCCCGATCAGCTTCGGCAGTTGGCCGCCATCCTGAGCCCCACCCATCTGCGCGAGCCGCCCACCACCGCCTACTGAGGGTGCCTCTATGCTGTCAGCTCCGGTCGATCTCAGCCCCCAATCTTGGGATCTTGCCCACGGCATCGCCATGACTTTGGCGAAGGAAAGGGTAGATGTCAACGAATTGAGCAAGTGCCTCGCCTACCTCCGCTCGGTGGCCCATCTCCCCGACGCGGGATCCCGTTTCTTCCGATTCACCGGCGAGCTGGTGCGAGAAACTGGCCTCCACCGCAGCAACGAAACCCCACGCTACTACCGACTCATCGACCAAACCTGTAAAAGGTACTTGCAACCTCTGCAGGATAGGCCGGCTGAGATGCTGCAGATCCTGGGCTGGGCCGCCCGCCTGGCCCGCTACTACAAAGATGGGGGAGTGCCGATCGGCGAGATCCCGTCCCCTCCCGATCCCAATGGCGGTCGTCCGACCCATTCCCGCGGCGGCGAGGCCAAGCCCCAGCCAGAGGCACTGCGGCCCAAAGAGCAACCTGAACAAAAGCAGGCTCAGCCCCAAGTTGAAAATGCAGCAGCTTCTACCAAGGCCCGCTTCAAAATTGGGCAACACCTCAAGGCCAGCATCACCAATATCAAGGGCAACGAAGTGACCTTCCAAATCGTGGATACGGATATCAAGCTCACCCAAAAAGAGCCGAAACAGGCCGGATCCCTGGCGGTGGGGCAAGAAGTGGAGGTAGAGGTGCTCGACTTAAGGGGAGATGGCAGAGTTCGCAAAGTAAAGCTGCTCTGATCGCGAAAGGGGACGGAGCCCCTAAAAACTTCGAGAAAGTTAGGGGATAACCCATGCAGACCATCCTCATGACCGTGGGCACCTCTTTGCTCACCAACCCGGACAAAGACCTGCAGCCGCAACGCCCTTGGGTCGGCCAAAAAACCATCGGGGATCCAGAACGGGCCTTGGCCTGGATGAAAAAGACAGAACTGGAGCTGATCAGCGCCGAAACCAACACCTACTACCGGCTGGATCCCACTCCCCAGGATGCCTTGATTTTGCTTTACTCCGAAACCCCTGAGGGGCTGGAGTGTGCCCAGATTTTGAAACTCTTTTTTGAAGAAGCGCTGGGCCAACAACAGGTTTCCCTGGTGCCCCTCCCCGGCGTCAACTACGAGCTAGAGGGATCCTCCCTGGAGCGGATGGCCGAGCTGTTGCAACAGTTGGCGGAGAGCGCCAAAGGGATCGTCACCTTCGCCGCCACCGGGGGCTTCAAAGCCCAGGCCATGATCATGGCCGTGGTGGGCAGCCAATTGGGGATCCCGGTCTGCTACATCCACGAGCAATACAAATCTTTGGTGTATTTGCCCTATCTGCAACCGCAAGTCCAGCCGCGGATCCCGCGGGCGGCTCTCCCCGATTCCGGTCGAGATCGCTCCCAGGTCATCCAATTGCGGAGCGACAGCAGCCATCACCGCCCTCGCAGTTGGGTCAAGGTGGAAAAGCTCCTGCGCGACCTTCCCTGGGTGGATCTGGTTCGCTACGACTCAAATGCCTACGCTGCCCCCAAAAACGGCGTCAAAGCCGCCAACCGCAAAACCGAAGATGGCCGCCACGTTTTGTGGATCCATCTCCACGAAAGCCAGGACACCCACCTCGCCGTCCGGGTAGAGACCACCGGCTACACTCCCGACCACCTGGAGCAGGCTGCCGCCGAGTTGCGGGAGCGCTTGGGTCGTCTGCTCTGATGAATTCCACTTCCCCCGGTTACAACCCTTACCCAGATCCAGGGTCTGGTTTTG
>NZ_JANSJH010000029.1:11723-24680 GCF_047462495.1 Synechococcus sp. H55.2
TAAAGAATTCCTCGGCCTGGCCGTGGGGAGAGTGCCAAGCATGTTAGAAGTGAATCAAAATGAGATCACGATAGGAGCCTGGTTTGCCTGTCGTCTGTTGTTGTCATAGTGGCTGAATACCATGCTGGATCCCCTTTTGGAAGAGAAAATCCGTGACCAAATCCGCACCCACAAGGTGCTGATCTACATGAAAGGCACCCCAGAGATGCCCCAGTGTGGGTTTTCCTATGCCGCCGTTCGTGTGCTGGAGAGTCTGGGCTTTCCCTACACGGCGATCAACGTGCTCGAGGATCCCGAAATTCGTCAGGGGATCAAAGAGTTTTCCAACTGGCCTACTATCCCGCAGATCTATATTGACGGCGAGTTTGTGGGCGGCTGCGACATCCTGCAAGAGATGCACGCCCGCAACGAGTTGCGCCCTCTGGTCGAGGCGGCTTTTGCCAAGGCCGGCGCCCAACCTTGAGGGCCGCAGGGGATCCCATGCTCACCTCGGATCGCCTGCGACAGCTCTTGGCTGAGAAGCTGCAAGCCCTCTACGTCCACGTGGAGGACGAGTCGCACCGCCATGCTGGCCATGGGGGACGGCAACAGGGATCCGGGGGGCACTACCGCGTGCAGGTGGTGTCGCCCCTGTTTGCCGGCAAAACTCCTCTGCAACGGCATCGCCTGGTGTACGCCGCCCTGGCCGAACAGATGGGTCAGGGCATTCATGCACTGGCGTTGCAAACTTACAGCCCCGAAGAGGTCTCTGCAGAAGGGATCCCTAAGCAGATCGGCTAGCATAGGGGGCAAGATTGCGGCCCTGTTGGGGCAGAGGAGGGAGCATGGCAACTCTGTTGGCCACCTGGCTGATGTCAGCCTTGAGCGTGATGATTTTGGCTTGGCTTTTGCCCGGGATCCACGTCTCTGGGTTTGGGGGTGCTTTGGTGGCAGCTCTGGCCATTGGCCTGGTCAATGGTTTGGTGAGGCCGTTTCTCCGGTTGATTACCCTGCCGATTACAGTTCTTACCCTGGGTTTGTTTTGGCTAATTTTGAACGGCATTTGCCTGGCCATCGCCGACAAGCTGGCCGGGGATGCCTTCAATATCGATAACTTTGGTTGGGCGTTCCTCGGCGCGATAGTACTTTCCGTCGTCAGTGGCTTGGTTCAGCGTGTTTTTGAGCAAGGTGTGCAGAGCTAACTGTTCCGTAGCCATAGAAGGCCGGAGTCGATACTATTTTCTCAGAAAAATTGAGGCAATGCTTTCTCTTCAGTAACCCCTAAAGATCAACCTAGATTCTTAGTTAACAATTGTCCAGAAAAGCTTTTTGAAGGTTTAGGCACCCAGAGGGTTTGCCAGTCCACAGTTTGCTAATGCGAAGGAAATATTGCCAGCAAGCATCTCACAAAAGTTTTTGCATCAGCTTTATCTGAGGCTATTTGTTAGGAGTGCTGAACAAATGGAATCCTTAATCTGCGATTAGGAGCTGATGGGTATGAAGGCGTTGCTGCTCTATCCCCGCTTTCCCAAGTCTTTCTGGTCTTACAATCGCACCATCGAGATGGTGGGGCTAAAAGCGCTGATGCCGCCGCTGGGCCTGATCACCGTTGCCGCTCTGTTGCCCCAGGATTGGGAGATTCGCTTTGTGGATCGCAATGTCGCCCCCGAGACGGAGGCCGATTGGCAGTGGTGCGACCTGGTGATCCTGTCGGCCATGCTGGTGCAGAAGCAAGACTTTCACGCACTCATTCGCAAAGCGGTGCAGTTGGGCAAAAAAGTAGCTGTGGGCGGCCCCTATCCGACTTCTGTGCCCCAAGATGCCCTGGAATCCGGGGCTCACTATTTGGTTTTGGACGAAGGAGAAGAGACCATACCGGCTTTTGTCAAGGCTCTAGAATCTGGGCAAGAAGCGGGCATTTTTCGAGCCACAGAAAAGCCAGACGTCACCCAAAGCCCCCTGCCGAGATTTGACCTGCTGCGCATGGATCAATACTTCATGATGTCGGTGCAATTCTCGCGGGGTTGCCCCTTTAATTGTGAGTTTTGTGACATCATCTCTCTTTATGGGCGCAAGCCGAGAACCAAGGAGCCAAGCCAAATGCTGGCCGAGCTGCAAGCCCTCTACGACCTGGGCTGGCGAGGCTCGATTTTTGTGGTAGATGACAACTTTATCGGCAATCAGCGCAACGTCAAGCGATTTTTACGCGAGCTGATCCCGTGGAGCAAGGAGCATAACTATCCATTTACCTTTATGACAGAGGCTTCTGTCAACCTAGCTGAAGATGAAGAGTTGATGCAGTTGATGGTAGAAGCGGGGTTCTATGCGGTCTTTCTGGGTATTGAGACCCCAGACCAAGACAGCTTACAGATGACTCAAAAGCTACAGAATACCCGCCACCCCCTGGTAGAGGCTTGTCGCAAGATCAACGATGCCGGGCTGTTGATCTACGCCGGGTTTATTCTGGGCTTTGACGGAGAGCGGCCAGGTGCGGGGGAGCGCATCCAGGCTTTTGTCGAGCAGACCGGTATTCCTCAGCCGATGTTGGGGATTTTACAGGCTCTACCCAACACCCAACTGTGGAATCGCCTCAAAAAAGAGCAGCGGTTGCTGGAGGGGATCGGCGTCACCGAGTTTGGGGATCAAAACACGCTGATGAACTTTATTCCCACCCGTTCTCCATCTGAAATTGCCCGGGAATATCTGGAAAGTTTTTGGAAGTTGTATGAGCCGGCGCGATATCTCTCTCGCTGTTTGCAACAGTGCCTGAGTATCGGCACTAAAGTAGGTCGGCAACAAGCAATGCGGCTGCCCCTTCACAAAGGGATCTATCTGCTTCTACAACTCATCTGGCGGCAAGGGATCCTTCATCCCCAAATTCGCGCCCAATTTTGGCAACAGCTATGGACGATCTGGCGCCAGAAACCGAGCCTGCTGAACCTATATCTGGGCCTCTGTGCTGCGGGGGAGCATTTTTGGGAATATCGAGAACTGGCGCGCGCCCGCCTCAGCCAACAACTGGGATACGATCCTTTGCTGGCCAGCTCATCATAATCTCCGGGCGGGGCCGATGCGGCGACGACAGTTGGCGGTGATGGGGCTGGGATCCCTGTGGGCCCTTTGGGGAGGCTCTCTGCAGGCCCAGACTGCTGGAGATTGGTTGGCCGTGGAGCTGTTCAGCCGCTGGGGCGCGGAGCCTTTGACCCAACTGGAGCTGAGCGGCCCCTTTGTCTTGAATCAGCAGCCCTTTCCGGCAGGGATCTGGAAGCTGCAGGTTCGCCGCCAAGCGCTGATTTTGAGCGGGCCGGGCCAGCCCCGTCGCTACTCGGGATCCCTTTGGCTGCAAGGAGGGGGGCTGCGTCCTGCGGCGGGAGAGGAGCGTCGCTACCGTGGCTTGATCCAGATTCGCCCAAGCGGCCCAGAGCGCCTGCACCTGCTGAACTGGGTACAACTGGAAGACTACCTGCTGGCCTTGGTGCCCGGCGAAATGCCTGCCGATTGGCCAGCCGCCGCTTTGCAGGCCCAAGCCATCCTGGCCCGTACCCTGGCCGTTCCCCATCTGCGCCCCGCTCCAAGAAGAGAATGGCCCTCTACCCCGGCAAGGCCATTGCAAGATTCCACCGCCCACCAGTTCTACGGGGGCCTGGCCTATGAGACGGCGGCGACCACGGCTGCGGTGCGGGCAACCCAGGGGCAGATCCTAACCCATGCCGGCCAGCCGGTAGAGGTTCTGTTTCACTCCACCTGTGGCGGCCACACCAGCGCCAACCAAGATATTTTTGCCCCACCCGCCCGTCCCTACCTGCAAGGGGTGAGTTGCGAAGGGTGTCGCGCTTCCCCCTTCTATGGCCCCCACAGTGTCCGGCTCAGCCGACAAGAGTTGGAGCAAGCCCTGGGCAGCGCCGAGTTAGAGATCCTGCAATCGGATCCCTGGGGGCGCCCTCTGCGCATCCGCGTCGGATCTCGGTTATTTACCGGACAGGAGTTTGTGTTGCACCTCGGGCAAACCCTAGGGTGGGGGATCCTGCCCAGCAACCGCTTTACCCTCAAACGCCTCGAGCCAAAGGCCGGCCAGCCGGAATCGTACCTTTTCACCTATCGGGGAGCCGGGCACGGGGTGGGTCTATGTCAGTGGGGAGCCCGCGGCCTGGCCGAACAGGGCTACACAGCGTCGCCCATCCTCAACCACTACTTCCCCGGCACCCAGGTGACACCGTTGAGCTGATGAAACATCTCTCCACAGCGTTATTGCTACGCAACACTGTCGCGAACTCCCCTCTCCCTCTGGGAGAGGGGACGGGGGTGAGGGTGCCTCTGGGAGAGGGGACGGGGGTGAGGGTAGCGGCGCAGATACCGACTCCTTAGATCCACCACAAGCAGGGGATCTGGTGCCATCCCAGCTTGAGAAGCTGTCCTCAGGAAAGAGCTTTGGGAGTGACCTTCAAAATGGTGGAACGGGATCTAGACGGAGCTGAACCATTCGCCTGGGGCTCCTTGGCCATCCCACCGCCGGTGGAAGCTGCTTGTGCTCCGCGCCGCTTCCGCAGGCCAGCCGCCTCGGCCTGCTGGCCTGTAACGCTGGAAGCAGTCTTCGCTTGGGTTTTGCTTGCAGCGGAGTCGGCTTTGCCGGTTGAGCGGCTTTTTTTCTTGCCATCGGCAGCAGAACCTTCTTTTTCGGCCAACACCTGCAGGGCCATTTCCAGGGTGACCGCTTCGGCAGGGAGCTCCTTGGGCAAAGAAGCATTGACCTTGCCGTGTTTGACATACAGCCCGTAGGGGCCGTCGTGCAGATTGACCGGCTCGCCGTCCTCAGGATGGGATCCCAGCTCGCGCAGGGGTTTGGCCGAGCCGCGCCCACGGCCTTTTTTGGGCTGGGCCAGCAGCTCCAGCGCCCGCTCTAGGCTGATGGTCAGCACATCCTCATCGGCGGGCAGAGAACGAAAATCCCCGTCGCAGACCACGTAGGGGCCGAAGCGGCCAATCCCTGCTTGCACCTTTTTCCCCGATTCCGGGTGCTCCCCCAACGTGCGGGGCAGGCTGAGCAACCCCAGGGCAATCTCAGGGGTGACCTGCTCCGGCTTTAGCCCTTTGGGCAGGGAGGTGCGCTTGGGCTTCTTGTTCTCCTCCGACACCTCCCCCAATTGCACATAGGGGCCGTAGGGACCCTGGGGAATCACGTAGACCGGCTCTTGGGTTTCCGGGTGGAAGGTGATGGGCTTGGGGCCCTCCTGTTTGCGCTTGATCAGCTCCGCTACATGTTCGGCGCTGAGATCGGCGGGGGGAATCTCCTCCGGCAGGTTGGCGCGCACCTCTCCCGATTCAGTCTCTACTGCTACATAAGGGCCGTAGGGGCCGATGCCGATCTTGACGGGCAGGTTCTCCAGGTGAATGGAGCGGGCCAGGCCAGAGTCGATTTCCAGCTCGCGCGCCTTCACCTGGCCTTCTAGGCCCTGCTCTCCCAGAAAGAAATGGCGCAAATAGGGCAACCAGTCTGCCTGGCCAGAAGCGATGTCATCGAGGGTTTGCTCCATCTCGGCGGTGAAGCGGGTATTCACCAAGTTGGGAAAGTATTTTTCCAGCAGCTCGGTCACTGCAAAAGCGGTGTAGGTGGGCACGAGGGCATTCCCCATCGACCTCACGTAGCCACGGCTCATGATCGTGTTCAAGATGGTGGCGTAGGTGCTGGGACGGCCAATGCCCTCGCTTTCCAACACCTTGACCAGGGAAGCTTCCGTATAGCGGGCGGGGGGCTGGGTCTCGTGGCCGACGGGTTCGAGCTTCCGGCAGCGGAGGGGATCCCCCTGCCGCAAGCGGGGCAGATGCACCTCCCGATCTTCCAGAGCCGCCTCCGGGTCGTCGGATCCCTCCACATAGGCGCGGAAGAAGCCGGGAAAATCGATGCGCTTGCCGCTGGCCCGAAACACCGCATCGTCCACCGCGATGAGCACGATGGTGTGGGTCTGTCGTGCTTCGGCCATTTGGCTGGCGACGGTGCGCTTCCAGATCAGGTCGTAGAGGGCCAGCTCCTGCCCTGTGAGCGGGGTTTGGCTGGGCAGGCGAAACTCCGACCCGGCGGGACGAATGGCCTCGTGGGCTTCTTGCGCCCCTTTGGTTTTGGTGGTGTACTGGCGCGGTTCGGGGCTGAGGTACTCCTTGCCGTACATCGACTCCACGCAGGCGCGGGCGGCGCGGATGGCCTGTTCCGACAGGTGTACCGAGTCGGTGCGCATGTAGGTGATGTAGCCCTCTTCGTAGAGCTTTTGGGCGATGCGCATCGTCTGCTGGGCGGACAGGTGTAGCTTGCGGTTGGCCTCCTGCTGCAGCGTGGAGGTGGTAAAAGGAGGGGCGGGCTTGCGGGTGGAGGGGCGCTCTTCGACCGAGCTGACGACCCAAGCTTTCCCCAGCAGGCGATCCCGTAGGGCCTCGGCCTGGGCTTGATCCAACAGCACCACATCCCGCCCGGCCATGAGCTGCCCGGTGCTGGGATCGAAGTCTTGCCCGCCGGCCAGGCGCTTGCCGGCCAGGCTCACCAGCTCTGCTGGAAAGACGCTCTGCCGCTCCTGCGGGGAAGTGCTCGGTTGCAGCTCCGCCTTCAGATCCCAGTAGGAGGCTTTTTTGAAGGCGCGCCGCTCCCGCTCCCGATCCACCAAGAGCTTGACCGCCACCGACTGCACCCGCCCTGCTGAGAGTTTGGGGGCAATTTTTTTCCACAGCAGCGGCGACAGGGTGTAGCCCACCAGGCGATCCAAGATGCGGCGGGTCTCCTGGGCACGCACCAGTTGCTCGTCCACCTGGCGGCAGTTTTGCAGCGCCTCTTGAATGGCCTCGCGGGTGATCTCGTGAAACACCATGCGGCGGGTGGGCACCTTGGGTTGCAGCACCTGTTGCAAATGCCAGCTAATGCTTTCCCCTTCGCGATCCTCGTCGGTGGCCAGGATCAGCTCGTCGGCTTTCTTGAGGGCTTCCTTCAGTTCCTTGACCACTTTCTTCTTGTCTTTGGGGATCACGTAGAGGGGCTCGAAGTCGGCGTGGACATTGACCCCCAGGCGGCTCCACTCTTCACCCTTCAATTCTTCTGGGATTTCAGATGCCGAATCGGGGAGATCCCGCACATGTCCCATCGAGGCCTGAACTTCGTACCCTGCGGGCAAGAATCCACGGATGGTGCGGGCTTTGGTGGGAGATTCGACAATGACCAGCTTAGGCATGATGATGTTGTTGTTGGCAGCAATTGGCTGAGGTTGCCAGGGCCAGCGTACCCCACAAGAGGTGCTTAAAATAGATGGCCTACTTCTCTGGAGCCTAGCAAGTCTATCTGCGCTTGACTAGCGGTCATCGGCGATTGATTCCAGGGATCTGCCCCCACCTGGCTCTTTGTACGACCATGAAACTGCATCATTTTTCCATTCGCACTGCCGATATTTTCCGCTCCATCGCCTTTTACGAGGGGCTGGGCTTGGCTGTGGAAGAACGCTTCACTGCCGGGATCACGTTGGCCTGCTGGATGCGTGGTCCCTGGGGGCGCCTAGAGCTGATGCAGGTGCCCCAGCCCCAGCCGGCTCCCGATCCCTTTGGGGATCCCCACTATGTGGGCTACTACCATCCCTCTTTGGAGATCGGCCCTGAATGGGGATCCCTGGCCGGCTATTTAGAACATCTACAAGCGCAAGTCCCCCTTACCCTGCTGCTCCCGCCCCAGCTCCAGCAGATCGGCCATCAAACTTATGAGGTAGCCTTCATCGCCGATCCCGATGGCCTGCCGATTGAGTTGCTGCGTTTGCAGGGATCCCCGGAATCCCAGCAGTTGGGCAAGGAAGGCTGTTGAATTTGCCGTTGGGTGGGATCCTGCAATTGGGCCTGAAGCTAAGCTGGTAAGGCCTGTGGGGAACTTGAGCAAGGATGGGTTGGCTTGTTTACTGAACTGGCGATGAAAGCTCAGCTTCCGGTTACCGTCTTGACGGGCTTTTTGGGCAGTGGTAAGACCACCCTGCTCAAGCGCATCCTGCAGGAAAAGCATGGGCTGCGCATTGGGGTTATTCTCAACGAGTTTGGCGAAATTTCCATCGATGGCGAGCTGGTCAACCTGCCCGAAGAGGGGCTGATGCAGCTGAGTAATGGTTGCCTCTGTTGCACGGTGCGGGCAGATTTTGAACGGGCAGCCCGAGAGCTGCTGCAGCAGGCCCAGGCGTTGGACTACCTGGTGGTGGAAACCAGCGGGGTGGCGGATCCCAGGCAGGTGACGGAGCTGTTTGTGCAAGAGACTTTTCATGAGGACTTGCGCCTCGATGGCGTGGTGACCCTGGTGGATGGGGCCGAATACTGGCACAACTTCCGGCGCTCGCAAACCGCCGCCCACCAGATCAGCAGTGCTGACATCCTGCTGCTCAACAAGGTGGACTTGATCACCCCTATCGAACAAGAGCAGATCCTTGCCGATCTGCGCCGCTACAACCCCGATGCCCCTTGCCTGCTCACCACCCATGCCCAAGTCCCCCTGACCCGCATTTTGGATGTGCATGCCTTCCGTCCAGAAGGGTGGGATCCCAAACTTCCCGATTTGGAAGCCGAGGCACACCCTAGCCATCACCTCGCAGAAGACGGGATCCAATCGGTGAGCTTTCAACTGCAGCAGCCGCTGGATTTGATGGCTTTTCGCGACTGGCTACAAGACTTGCCGGAGACGATTTTTCGCGCCAAAGGGGTGCTGTGGGTTGTGGACGAGCCGCAGCGGGTTATCTTTCATCAGGTAGGCCAGCGGCAAACCCTCTTCTTGGAACGGGACTGGGATGTGGAAGAGCCTCGCCTGTCCAAAATTGTGTTGATCGGCAAAGGGCTAGAGCGAGAACAGTTGGCTGCCGACCTCAGCCGGGTCGCCGCTGGTTAGGGATCCTCGTCATGGCTATTTTTTCAGTTCGTGGATGGGGTGAATTGGGATGGCTCGCAGCAAGCTTTCGGAGCAAGAACAACAGCAAATTGTCAGCGCCTACCGCGGCTCAGCAGCGACCGCCGTCGAATTGGCCGAGCAATTTCAAGTGAGCGTCACCACCATCACCCGCGTGTTGAAGGAAAATATCGCTGCCGATGAGTACCAGCGGTTGATTCAGCTCAAACGCTCGGCTGCCCGCCGCAAAGACATAGAGGAAAAAGTGGCCGTTGGCCAGATCGCAGCTTTGGAGCAGCAGCTCTTGCCGCTGTCTCCATCTGGGGATCCCCCCGCAGCCGCCACACCCCCCAATGGTGAAGAGCCGAACACAAACGACGCACCCATCGGCGGGATAGAAGAGTCTTTGCCAGAACTGCAGTTGGCGGCTGAGCTTCAGGAAGATCTAGAGGATATCGACGACGAGGAGGAAACCGAAGAAGACAGTGACCTCGAAGACGAGGACGACTCCGACTATTTCCCAGAAGACGAGCCGGAAGCAGACCACCTCGCCGATCCCGGCTATCAAGTTCAGGTGTTACCCCTGGAAGAGCTCACCCCGCCGGAAACCTGTTATGTCGTTGTTGACCGCTACCAGGAGCTGACCACTCGCCCCCTCAAGGAATTCTTTGGCCCCGGATCTGTGCCCGTCGAAGGGATCGATAACGCCAATACGCTGCCCATTTTCGACAACCACAAGGTGGCCCGTCGCTTTTCCGAAATGAGCCGCCGCGGCAGCAACACCTACCCCCCCTATCGGGTGATCCAGTTTCCCGGCTACATTCTGGACATTGTGCGCACCCAATTGCAAAAAAAAGGCATCACCCATCTGCTCGTAGATGGGCAGATCTACAGCCTCTAGGTCAGTTGGGCGGCAATCGCTCTCAACAGGTGGGTTTGGTCGATGGGCTTGGTTAGGTAGGCGTCAGAGCCGAGCCGTAGCCCTTGTTCAATGGCTTCTTGGGAGGTTTTGGAGGAGAGAAAGACGAAGGGGATGTGGGCCGTGGACTGATCCCATCGCAAGGCATCTAACACGCCATAGCCGTTCAGCTTGGGCATGACCACATCGCACAACACCAAATCCGGCATAAGCGCGCGCACCATCTGTAGGCCTTCCTCGCCATCGGTGGCCGCCACCGTGTCGTACCCAGCCCGCTGCAACACCTTCTGCAGATAGGTGCGGATAGAGGGTTCGTCTTCAATCACCAAGATGCGTTTGGACATGTGGCTTCGTAGACAAGCAAACGATAGTCTCCCCCAACCTGTCGGGCTGGCTGTCAGCTTCAACCGAGAGCCCAGTTGATGCGGGAACGGACAGAGAAGCTATAAAGGCAGCATAGGAAAACTCTGAGGAAAAAAACTCCGCCAAATGGCTCATTCTGGCACCCCAACCCTCTGCAGAAATCCTGATACGGTGCAGAACCTCCTTCCTCATCCGCAGATTTGCGCTTATGGTCATTATCAAATAGCAATGAAACGTTTCTCTCCGTCTATCCCTAACTCCCCTCTCCCTCTGGGAGAGGGGCAGGGGGTGAGGGCTGGGAGAGGGGCAGGGGGTGAGGGCTGGGAGAGGGGCAGGGGGTGAGGGGCCTATTCCGAGGTCAGTTGTCGCTCCATCAGCCTGGCCAGGGCGGCAGTGGGAGTGGTCTGCCCCTGCAGCAACCGGTGAACCTCTTGGGTAATGGGCACCGGGATCCCGTGTTGGGCGGCGATCTTGACCACAACAGGGGCGGTGTAAACCCCTTCGGCGGTGCCCTCGATGGCGGCCAAAACCTGGGACAAAGGACTACCCTGGCCCAATCCGTAGCCCACCCGGTAGTTGCGGCTCAGAGGGCTGTGGCAGGTGGCCAGCAGATCTCCCAGCCCCGACAGGCCGTTGAAGGTCTCAGGTCGCGCCCCCAGCTTGGATCCCACCCGGATCATCTCTGCCAGGCCGCGGGTGACCAGAGCCGCACGGGCATTGGCCCCCAGTTGCAAGCCGTCACACACTCCAACAGCGATGGCGATAACATTTTTCAAGGTGCCCCCCAGCTCCACCCCCAAGGGATCGCTGCTGGTGTAGAGGCGAAACCGTTCCGAAGCCAGGGCCTGTTGTACCTGCATAGCTGCCCAGGGTTCCCGGCTGGCCACCACTGCCGCTGCCGGCAAGCCCTGACGGATTTCCGCCGCAAGGTTGGGCCCTGAAAGCACCACCAGGGGCTGCTCTGGGAAAGTGGCCCCCCAAATTTGGGCAGGGGTCAGAAGCTGCAGCGGATCCAGCCCTTTGGTGGCCGAGACCACAATCGCTTGGGGAGGGATCCCCACCTGGCGCACCGCTTCCACCACAGGGCGCACCCCCGCCATGGAGACTGCCGAGATGAGCATTTGGGATCCCGGTAGCACTTCTTCGAGATCCAGACCCTTGCGCCGATCCCAAACCTGCACCCGGTGCCCTTGGGCTTGGGCCAGCAGAGCCAGTGTGCTTCCCCAGGCTCCCGCCCCCAGAATGGCGATGCTCTGGGGAGAGGTCGGGCGTTGGACTTCTGTCTTCATCGCACCTCTCCAGCCGTAGCCTCTCTCCTAGGGTGCCTCTGGCTAACCCCTCTAAAAAAGTCTTCACCGTTGGGAGGAAGAGCAAGGGCAAAGGTTAGTATGAGTGGATACCAAATCATGGGTTCAGAATCGAGAACAAAGGAGATGACAGAAGCAGGGATCCAACGCCTTCCTGCTGAGGTGGCTGCCAAGATGGGGAGTTGGCGGCACGGCTATGCCCTGACCAATGGCATTCAACTGCACTATGTCACCCAGGGGGAAGGGGAGCTGGCGATCTTGTTACACGGTTTCCCGGAGTTTTGGTACTCCTGGCGCCACCAGATCCCGGTGTTGGCGCAGCGATTTCGCGTGGTGGCCCCTGACCTGCGCGGCTACAACGACTCCGACAAACCGGATCACGGCTACGACCTGGATACCCTCACCGAGGATGTCCGCGGCCTGTTGCATCACTTTGGGGCCCAGAAGGCGGTGGTCGTGGCCCACGACTGGGGGGGAGCCATTGCCTGGCACTGGGCGCAATTTTTCCCGCACGAGATCCGCAAGCTGGCCGTTCTCAATTCTCCCCACCCAGCCTGCTTTCGGCGGGAGTTCTTGAGCAACTTGGATCAACTGCGGCGCAGCTGGTATCTGTTCTTTTTTCAGTTGCCTTGGCTGCCAGAGTGGGTGCTGCAGTGGGATTTGGGAGATTGGGTGCGGCGCATTTTCCAAGAAACCTCGGTGCGCAAAAGCGCCTTCACCCGCCACGATCTGCAGCTCTACCAAGAGGCCCTCGCCAAACCCAAGGTGCTCACCTCTGCCCTCAACTACTACCGCCAGCTTTTTAACCTGCCCACCTTGCAGAACCTGTTTTTGCAGCCCATGCGGCAGATCCTCGCCCCCACCCTGCTCATCTGGGGCGAAGAAGACTTTGCCCTCAGCCGCGAGCTGACCGAGGGGATGGATCCCTTTTTCCCCAACGGCCTGCGCAAGGAGTACATCCCCGAATGCGGCCACTGGGCACAGCAAGAGGCGCCGCAAACCGTGAATCGACTGCTGATGGAGTTTCTCTAGCCAGCGGGGGAATGGCCGGGCTGGGGATCCGCCCTTTACCATCTCCAAGGGTTCACCCTAGAATAATCCACTGAATTCTACGGGAGAACCGGCATGGCCCTGGAGTATCCATCCCACCTGCGCTACGTGGACACCCACGAGTACATCCATGTCGAGGATGATATTGCGGTGATCGGGATCACGGCTTATGCCGTCGATCAGCTTGGGGACATCGTTTTCGTCGGCCTGCCCGAAGAAGGCACCGAGATTGAAAAAGGCGAGAGCTTTGGCTCGGTCGAGTCGGTCAAGGCGGTCGAAGATCTCTATGCCCCCCTGTCGGGAGAAGTGGTGGCCGTCAATACGGCAGTGGTGGATAGCCCGGAGAGCATTGCCGACGATCCCTATGGCGATGGCTGGCTGATCAAGGTGCGCATCGCCAACCCCGAAGATCTCGAAGACACCATGAGCGCTGAAGCCTACGCCAGCCTGGTAGAGGG
>NZ_JANSJH010000030.1:0-24532 GCF_047462495.1 Synechococcus sp. H55.2
AACCCCGACACCCACACCTACCCCTACTCCAGAACCCACGCCCACGCCCACGCTGACTCCAACACCTACCCCTACTCCAGAACCCACACCCACGCCGAGTCCACAGGCTGGCGGGGAGCCTTCCCCCTCTCCTTCCCCTAGCCCCTAGGGAAAACCCAGTCCAGGCCTTCAACAGGTCTCAATAGTGTTTTAAGGGCCGCCGCCCCCTTAACCTCTACTAAATCTAGTGGGCACGAGCTGGTCAGGATGTTAAGCTACTGCCAGTTGTGACTGGACGGGATCCATGAGCTCAGCGTTGCAGCCGTTTTTGCCGTCGTGGCAAAGGGTTGGCTTTGGGTGGCTGGTGAGTGGGATGTTGTGGGCTGCGGCGGCGGCTGCAGTTGTTGCCCAGCAGTTCGAGTTCACTCCTCAAGCTCCTCAGCCGAATCCCGTCCCCACCCTGCCTCTGCTCAGCAACCCGCCCGGCTCCACGGCTCCGCAAGCCCTGCCGCCGGTGCCTCAGGTGCCGCAAATGCCGCTCACCGGGGATCCCATCCCACCACCGGGGGATCCGAGCCCGGCCCCAATCCCGGTGGTGCCCGTTCAAGCGGCCCCAGGTGGACAGGCTCCGCCAGGTGAGGCCTACTCCTACCAACGGCGGCCCGACCTCAGTCCAGGGGGGAATCTGGCCGGGGCCGCGCGGGGCGAGCTGCCCGCCGGCACCCGTATTCTCCTCACGGTCTACCGCCCCATCACCTTCCAGCCCTACCAGGCCATTAACGGCAACCTAGAAGTTTCGGAGCCGGTGCTGGATCGCTTTGGCCAGGTGGTGATCCCGGCGGGGAGCGTGGTGTGGGGCACTCTTGAGCCGATCTACCGAGAACTCAAGTTTTCTGGTCGGGAGTCGGAGAGCGCCGATCCCCAAGAGCGGGTCGTCGGCAGCCGCTTTGTGGCCAACCGCCTCACCATCGGCTCTTCCACCTATCTCATTAGAGGCCAGTCTGCACCCCTCCCGGTCGGATTGGATCGCAACGCCGACGTGGGCACTACCGTCGCCCGTGGGGCGGGCTATGGGGCGGCGGGCGGATTGGCCTTGGGAGTGCTCACGGGGGGATGGGGCTTTTTGCCCATCTTGGCCGGCGGCCTGGCGGGTGCTGCTGCAGGGAGTACCAACATCGACCGGGTGGTGACGCTGCAGCCCAATACGCTGGTGGAGCTGGAACTGAGCGAGAGCCTGATCATCCAATAGCCTTGACAAGAAGCCAGCAGGGGCGGGTCGGTAGAGTAGAGAAGATCCCCCCCCAAGTTTGCTCCATGGCCCTTTGGACCTACTTCGTGCCCCCCTTAGCTGGGCTGGTGATCGGCTATTTCACCAACGACATCGCCATCAAGATGCTCTTCCGGCCCTATCGCCCCTACCGGGTTTTCGGCTGGCGCATCCCCTTCACCCCCGGCTTGATCCCGCAGAACCAGCCCCGCCTGGCCAAGCAGATTGCCAAGACCATCATGGGATCCCTGCTCACGCCAGAGGAGCTGCACAACTTGGCCCGCAAGCTGCTGCAAACCGAGCGCATGCAGGCAGGGATCCGCTGGCTGCTGGGGGTGGCGCTGGATCGGCTGCAAAACCCCGAGCAACAGCAGCAAACGGCGCAGGTGCTGGCGCGCATCTTGGCCGATCTGTTTAACGAGTCGTTGCCCCGCCTGGTGAAGGTGCTTGCCCGCCAGGAGACCTTTTTGGAGGGGCCGATTAACCAACTGTTCGACCAGGTGCTGCTGGAGCTGCGCCTCAACGCTGAGCAAGCCCGGCAGCTCTCGGAGTGGATCCTGAAGCAGGCGCTGCCTCCCAAGGTGTTGCGGCAGAACCTAGTGGACTTTCTCACCGATCGCAACATCGAATCTCTGGATGAAGAATTTCGCGAGCGGGCCACCGGCTCCTACTGGGTGGTGGCCAACTTGTTTGGCCTCAAAAACGCCCTACTGCGCCTGCGCACCTATTGCCTGGAGGAGCCGGAAGGGGCAGAAGCCATCTTGGAAGATCTGCTCAAAGACATCAACGCCCCCCGCCGCCTGACCGAGATCCTGCAGAACCTCTCCCTGCAAAACCTGCCGGTTTCCGCCGTACGTCAGTTGCGTCGTGCCCTCCGCGATGGGATCCAAGATTACCTGCGCAGCCAAGGGCCAGAGGTTATCAAGGGGCTGGGGGAGAGCATCGATTGGGAAAAAGTGGCCAGCCTGGTGTTGGGTCGCCTGCGCAACTCCAAGGCGTTGATCACCTCCATCGATCAGATCAGCGCCGACCTGGCTTTGATCCTGGAGCGCTACCTGGAGCGGGATCTGGAATCCCTGATGATGCAGGTGATCCCGGTGTTGAACTTGGATCAGGTGATTGCCGACAAAGTGAACGCCACCTCCCCCGCCGACCTGGAGCAGGCCATCCAACAAATTGTGCGCCAAGAACTGCAGGCCATCGTCAACTTGGGGGGGCTGCTGGGTTTTTTGGTGGGCTGTGTGCAGGTGCTGTTTTTGCTGAGGTGACAGCCCCCTTCCCCAGAAAACGGGAGCTTGGATGGGAGTTTTCGCTTCGGTTATGATATTAGAATGCGGTTAACAATTCTCCACACTTCCGATCTCCACGCCAACCTGCATCCCTGGAACTACTTTACCGGGAGCCCCGCAGAGCACGGCCTGGCCAAGCTGGCCACTCTGATCAAGCGCGTGCGAGCAGCCAGCGCGGATCCGGTGTTGCTCATCGACAGCGGCGACACCATTCAAGGATCCCCCTTGGGCACCTACTATGCTCAGGTGGAGCGGGTCTCCCCTCACCCCATGGCCCATACCCTCAACGCCCTCGGCTACGACGCCTTCACGCCGGGCAACCACGACTTTAACTTTGGGCCCCAGGTCCTGCAGGATTTTGTGAGCGATCTCCGCTGTCCCACCCTGTGCGCTAACATCCTCCGCCAAAATGGGGATCCCCTGTTTCGGCCTTATCTAATCCGAGAAGTGGCCGGGATCCGTGTCGGCCTGCTGGGGCTGACCACCCCCCGCATCGACACCTGGGAGCGGCCCGACTACATCGCGGGGCTGCGCTTTGCCCCCCTGCTGGAAACTGCCCAGCACTACCTGTCGCTGCTGCGGCCCCAGGTGGACGTGTTGGTGCTGATTCTGCACAGCGGCCCCAGCCAATTGCCCCCTTTGCGCACCCCAGAGCACTGGCACAACCCGGATCGCTCCGGCTGGACCAGCAACAAAAGCCTGAGGGGGGAAAACGAGCTGCTGGCCCTGGCAGAGCTGGAGGGCATTGACGTCATCCTCTCCGGCCATACCCATCAGACCATCGCCGGCCTGGGGGGGGCCAAGGCCCTGGTGGTGCAGCCCGGCTACTGGGGCAGCCACCTTTCCCACGTGTCTTTGGAGCTGGAGCGCCACGGCGGACGCTGGCAAGTTGTCGGGAAAACCGCCCAGTTGCTGGCTGCAGAAGGGATCCATCCCGATCCCGAACTCCTGGCCCTGACAGAGCCCTATCATCAGGCCACCTTGCGCTACATCCGTCAGCCCATTGGGCAGGCCCGTTGTGCCTACCGCGGTGGGCTGGCAGCCCGGTTGGGGGCCAATCCCCTAGCAGAGCTCCTGCATCAGGCCCAATTGCAGGCGGTACGGGAGGCCAGCCTCTCGGCGGAGCTCTCCCTGGTCAACATCTGCAGCAGTGCCGGCCTGGCAGCGGGCCCCATCTTTTTGCAAGACGCCTACAGCCTCACCGTTTACGACAACACCCTCTGCATCTTGGAGATCACCGGCGACATCTTGCGACGCGCTCTTGAGCAGACGGCTGGGTATTTTCGCCAATTGGATCCCGATCATCTTCCCCCCGATCCTGCTGCCGTCGTGGCCCCCGAAGCACGAGGCTACACCTTCGACCTTTACCACGGCATCGACTACTGCTTCGATCTCACCCGCCCCGTAGGCGAGCGCTTGGTGACCTTACAATTTCGCGGCCAACCGGTGCAGCCGGATCAGACCTTTCGCCTGGCCATCAACCACTACCGCGCCGGCGGTGGGGGGGGCTACAGCATGTTCCAAGAAGCCCAAACCCTCTGGATCTCCGCCGACAGTATCCGCGACTTTCTCGCCCGCCACATTCACACCCATTCCCCCATCCAGCCCATCTACAGCCACAACTGGCACCTCATTCCCAACTTGGCCGAGATCTACTTTCCCCAGTGTTTGGGCCAGCCTCAGGACAGCTTGCTGGTAGGCTAGAACAACAGGAACCTTAACTGGCTGGTAGAGGAGTCGGTAGAATACGATCAGCACAGAGCCCAGTTTGGCTAATGGCGGCGATGGTTTTGAGACTGCCAAACTGTGGGCACCCGACGTTACTGCTTATTGCTCACGCTTGTCGACATAACCCATGACTGCTGAAGAGAAGCAACCGATGGCCCCAGAAGATACCTATCCTGAGCTGCAGGAAGAAGAGATCGACGTGGAGGCAGAACTGGAGAAGCTGATTTTGGAAGACAGCGAAGCAGAAGCCGGTGCCTCCTCCGCAGAAGCCGGCACCGAGCCATCTCCAGATCCCGGTGAAGCCCTGAAGCAGCTCCAGCACGAATTGGAAGTCGTCCGCCAGCAGCTCAAAGAAAAAGAAGACGCCTACCTGCGCCTCTACGCCGATTTTGAAAACTACCGGCGGCGTACCCAGCGGGAAAAAGAAGAGTTCAGCCAAAAAGAACGGCAGAAATTTGTGCTGGAGATCTTGCCTGTTGTGGACAGCTTCGAGCGGGCCCAGCACCAGTTGAAACTGGAAACCGACCGCGAGCGGGAGTTGCACAACAGCTACCAGAGCGTCTACCGCCTGCTGGTGGAATCTCTCAAAAAGATGGGGGTCTCCCGCATGAAGTCGGTGGGCCATCCCTTCGACCCCAACCTACATGAAGCCATCGCCCGTCAACCCAGCACCGACTATCCCGAAGATGTGGTAGCCGTCGAATATCAGCCAGGTTATAAGCTGGGGGATTTGGTGATCCGTCATGCCATGGTAGCCGTCTCGGCAGGCAGCCCAAACCCTGCACCCTCTCCCCAAAGCGAGGGGGCCGGCCCCGAAGATACCTCTGCCTCTTCCCAAAGTGCTGCAAACTCTTAGCAAAACTGCTCGCTTGAACCTTGACAAGTAGAGCCTATCTGTCTTCAGAAAGGCTACAGTAAAGCTACGGATGCAGAAGCACTGCCTGAAGGTTTCTGCGGGATCCTGGGCAGAATGCTTTTAAGATCCGTGGAACTGCGTCCTTGGGTTAAAACTTGGGGCACCGGAAGAGGGGGCTATGGGTAAAGTCATCGGGATTGACCTGGGAACCACCAACAGTTGTGTGGCGGTTTTGGAAGGCGGCCAGCCCGTTGTGATCACCAACGCCGAGGGAGGGCGTACCACCCCCAGCATCGTCGGCTTTGCCAAAAACAACGCCCGCTTGGTGGGCCAACTGGCCAAGCGCCAGGCGGTTACCAACGCGGAAAACACCATCTTCAGCATCAAACGCTTCATTGGCCGCACCTTTGCCGAGACCGAAGAAGAGCGGAAGCGGGTTCCCTACAAAGTGATCCCTGGCCGAGACAACATGGTGGAAGTGGCGGTGCAAGACCGCGCCTACACTCCCCAGGAGATCTCGGCCATGATCCTGCAGAAGCTGAAGGCCGATGCGGAAGCCTATCTGGGGGAGCCGGTGACCCAGGCCGTGATCACCGTTCCTGCCTACTTTACCGATGCCCAACGGCAGGCCACCAAAGATGCCGGCACCATTGCCGGGCTGGAGGTGCTGCGCATCATTAACGAGCCGACGGCAGCCGCCCTGGCCTACGGGCTGGACAAACAAGATCAAGATCTGCGCATCTTGGTTTTCGACTTGGGCGGTGGCACCTTCGACGTCTCGGTGCTGCAACTGGGCAGCGGCGTGTTCGAGGTGCAAGCCACCGCCGGCAACAACCACCTGGGGGGGGATGACTTCGACCAAAGAATTGTCGATTGGCTCACCCGCCAGTTTTTGGAGACGGAAGGGATCGACCTCTCGCGGGATCGTATGGCCTTGCAGCGGATGCGGGAGGCGGCCGAGAAGGCCAAAATTGAGCTGTCCAGCACCCAGGTTACGCTCATCAACCTGCCCTTTATCACCGCCGACGACTCCGGGCCCAAACACCTGGAAGTGGAGCTGACCCGCGCCAAGTTCGAGGAGTTGGTGCGGGATCTGGTGGAAGCTACTGTCGAGCCTACAGAACAGGCGCTGCGGGATGCCGGCCTCTCCCCTGAGGATATCGACCGTGTGCTCCTGGTGGGTGGCTCTACTCGCATTCCCGCCGTTCAGGAGAAGATTCGGCAGATCTTCAAAAAAAACCCGGATCGCTCCGTCAACCCGGACGAGGCAGTGGCCCTTGGCGCCGCCATCCAGGCAGGGGTGATGGGAGGAGAGGTGAAAGATCTGCTGCTGCTGGATGTGATCCCCCTCTCGATTGGGGTGGAAACGCTGGGGGGCGTCTTCACCCGCATCATCGAGCGCAACACCACCGTCCCCACCAGCAAAACCCAAATTTTCTCCACCGCCACCGATGGCCAGAGCGTGGTGGAGATTCACGTCCTGCAGGGGGAGCGGGCCATGGCCAAAGACAACAAGACCTTGGGCCGCTTTCAACTGACCGGGATCCCGCCGGCTCCCCGTGGGGTGCCCCAGATCGAAGTCTCGTTTGACATCGATGCCAACGGGATCTTGAAAGTCTCAGCTCGTGAAAAGGGGACGGGAATCGAGCAAAGCGTCAAGATCACCAACAACGGCGGCTTGAGCAGCAGCGAGATCGAGCGGATGCGCCGAGAAGCGGAAGCCTATGCCGAAGAAGATCAACGCCGGCGGCAGTTGGTGGAAGCCCGTAACCAGTCGGACAGCCTGCTCTACAACTACGACAAAACCCTGCAGGAGCACGGCAATCGCCTCAGCGAAGCTCGAATCCAGCGGGGGGCTCAGGTGGCGGGCAGATTGAGGGCATTGCTGGCAAATGATAACGTAGACTTAGCAACTTTACGGAACGCAATGGAAGAGCTGCGGGCTGTTCTTCTGGAGATGGGTGGCGAGATCTACGGAGCTCGCTAGGGATTCTCGGAGACAGCTCTTCTTTGGCCTCGGTGGCTTGTAGGCTTGCTTTGGTTGTGTTGCCCGACAAGTTGTGTCTCAAGCATGTTTGATCTTTGCATCTTTAATTTTTTCTGAAGCGCTTCTATGGCTCGTGACTACTACGAAATCTTGGGGGTTAGCCGCGACAGCTCCAAAGAGGAGATCAAGCGCGCCTATCGACGATTGGCTCGCAAGTACCACCCGGATGTCAACAAAGAGCCAGGTGCGGAGGAGCGCTTCAAGGAGATCAACCGTGCCTATGAGGTGCTCTCCGACAGCGAGCTGAAAGCCCGCTACGACCGCTTTGGAGAGGCGGGCTTGGGAGGGGCCGCCGCGGCAGCGAGCGGATTCCAGGATTTTGCGGGGATGGGTGGCTTTGCCGATATTTTCGAGAGCTTTTTCACCAACTTTGCGGGGGTGGGAGCCGGCTATGGCCGCAGCCGCAATGGGCCGGTACGGGGGGATGATCTGCGCTTTGACCTGAAATTGGAGTTTCTTGAGGCCATCTTCGGGGGCGAAAAGCAAATTCGCATCAGCCACCTAGAAGTCTGCAATGTCTGCGGGGGCAGTGGCGCCAAGCCCGGCACGGAGGTCAAAATCTGTCCCACCTGTGGTGGCGCTGGTCAGGTGCGGCGGGCCACCCGCACCCCGTTTGGCAACTTTACCCAAGTCTCGGTTTGTCCCACCTGTGGTGGCAGTGGTCAGGTGTTGGAGGAGCCCTGCTACAACTGCAATGGCGAGGGCCTGGCCCAAACCACGAAGAAACTGCGCATCAACATCCCCGCCGGCGTGGACAGTGGCACCCGCTTGCGGGTTTCCGGAGAAGGCGATGCCGGTCGGCGCGGTGGCCCGCCCGGAGATCTCTACGTCTACCTGTTTGTGGAGCCGGATCCGGACTTTCAGCGCGATGGCCTGACCATCCTCTCGGAGGTGCGGGTGAGCTATCTGCAGGCCATTTTGGGGGCCAAAGTCTCGGTGCCCACCGTGGACTCAAAGGCCGGCTTGGAGGAAGAGGTGGAGCTGACCATTCCCGCCGGATCCCAGCCGGGCACGGTGCTGACCCTGGAAGGTAAGGGGGTGCCTCGCATCGGCAACCCAATGTCGCGGGGCGACCACAAAATCACCCTGGTGGTGGAAATTCCCACCCGCATCAGCTCAGAAGAGCGGGAATTGCTGCTGCGCTTGGCTGAGCTGCACGGAGAACGCATCAACAAGCGGGATGGTTTCTTGGGCGGGTTGTTGCGCGGGCTGGCCCAGATGCCCGGCAACCGGGAGCGTGAGGAAGAATGACGCCAGAGGCTGTTTCATTGCAAGAGGTCAAGCTCGTCCTTGACCAGCGCGGGATCCCTTGCCCCCTCAACTACGTACGGGCGAAGCTGCGGCTGGAACGCATGGCCCCTGGAGAGCTGTTGGAGCTGTGGCTGGATGCAGGAGAACCCCTGGAGCAGGTGCCCAACAGCCTGGCGATGGCCGGGCATCGGATCGAGGGGCAACAAGCTACGCCTGAGGGGCATCACATCCTCTGGGTGCGCCGCGGGGACTTGACATGAGCCACCTGAGCCGGAAGGGATCGGGACAGGCTGCCCAAGAGGGGGAGCAGGGATCCACCTATACCGGCTGGGTGCGAGCGGCGCAGGCCAACTTTTACCGTGTGCGCATCGATCCGGCCTTGGCCGCCCTTTTTCCGGAGATCCCAGCTCAGTTCCCGGCCCAAAAGCCCATGCCGGCGGAGCTCCTCTGCACAGCTCGGGCCAAGCTCAAAAAAATGGGGCAATCGGTGATGGTGGGAGACTGGGTAGAGGTGGGCTTGCCGCCGGCTGCCGACTCTCTCTGGCCGGAGCGAGGGGTGATCGAGGCGATCTGGCCGCGGCGCACTCAACTCCCTCGACCGGCTATTGCCAATGTGACCCAAGTTCTGGTGGTGGTGGCCCTGGCCGAGCCGGATCCCGAGCCCAACGCCCTCAGCCGTCTGCTGGTGCAGGCTGAGGCCAGCCAACTGCGGGTTCAAGTGGTGTTGAACAAATGCGACCGCGTGGATCCGGGGGTGGCGGCAACTTGGGTGGATCGCCTGCAGAGGTGGGGATATGAGCCTTTGCTGGTGAGCGCCCACACCCAAGCTGGGATCCCCCAGTTGCAACGGTGTTGTCGAGATCAGATCTCGGTGGTAGTAGGCCCTTCCGGAGTGGGCAAATCCAGTCTGCTCAATCGGCTGTTGCCAGACGTTCGGCTGGCTACTCAGGCCGTCTCCAGGCGCTTGCGTCAGGGTCGGCACACCACCCGCCATGTGGAGCTGTTTCCCTTGCCAGAAGGCGGTTGGATCGCCGATTCGCCCGGATTCAATGCCGGCGAAGGGATCCCGCCGGTTCATCCTTTGCAACTGATACGGTGCTTTCCAGAAGTCAGGGATCGCTTGGGCACCTGTCAGTTTCGCGATTGCCTGCACGATCGAGAGCCGGGCTGCGGGCTCCGAGATCTGGATTGGGAACGACGGACTTTCTACTTGCAGCTTTTGCAAGAGGCCCAGTTTGGCCAGAATTGCGCGAAAGGCCCATCTCGCCAGCAGGAGCAGGCCGTTGATGGATGGCGTGCCTTTGATTTGAACTACAGTCGTTTCAAATGGCAATGAAACGGTTCGTTCCGTCGCTCTTCCCTCCCCTAGAGGGCGAAGGTAGCACCTCTTCGCCTGAGAGAGTTGGCGGGTCTTCCACCAGTTCCGGCGCCCGTCCTGCCCGGTCGTTGAAGGTTACTAAAATGGGGCCAGTCGAAGGGAAAAATCATGCAGTATCGCAGATTTGGGCGTACCGAGCTGTCTATGCCTGTACTGAGCTGTGGCGGCATGCGTTATCAGCACAGTTGGCAAGACACTCCTTGGTCAGGGATCCCAGCAGCAAGCCAGCAGAACCTGGAAGCGACGATCCGCCGGGCCCTGGAAGTGGGCATCAACCACATCGAAACTGCCCGCGGCTACGGCACCTCTGAGATGCAGTTGGGCCGCATTTTGCCGCTTTTCCCCCGGCAAGATCTGATCGTGCAAACAAAAATTGGCCCCAGCGCCGATCCGAAGCAGTTCCTGGCCAAGTTCGAACAATCGATGAGCTACCTGAACCTCGACCATGTGGATCTGCTGGCCATCCACGGATTGAACACCTGGGAAGATTTGGAGCACAGCCTGCGTCCAGGAGGGTGCCTGGAGGTGTGTCAGCGTCTGGTGCGACAGGGGCGGGTGCGTTTCGTCGGCTTCTCCACCCATGGGCCGACGGAGTTGATCGTGGAAGCCATCCAGTCGGGGGGCTTTGATTACGTCAACCTGCACTGGTATTTTGTCAACCAGACCAACTGGCCAGCCATTGAGGCTGCCGCCCGGCAAGACATGGGGGTATTCATCATCAGCCCCTCAGACAAAGGGGGCAAGCTTTACGATCCGCCCGCCAAGCTGGTGCAGTTGTGCCAACCTCTCAGCCCAATGGTCTTCAACGACCTGTTCTGCCTGTCCCATCCCCAGGTTCACACCCTCAGCATTGGAGCAGCTCGACCCAGCGATTTTGATGAGCACCTGCGGGCGGTGGAGCTGTTGGATCGGGCTGATGAGCTGTTGCCACCGATCCTGGCCCGCCTAGAGCAAGCTTTGATCGAGCAGGTGGGAGAACACTACGCCAAAACTTGGCACCAGGGCCTGCCTCGCTACGACCAAACCCCTGGACAGGTGAATATCCCATTTATTCTGCTGTTGCGCAATTTGGCCTTGGCCTATGACTTGGTGGACTATGCCAAAAGCCGTTACAACCTGTTGGGCAATGCCGGCAGTTGGCTCCCCGGCCAACGGGCAGACCAAGTGGATGCGGAAGCCCTACGGCCCTGTCTCATCCACAGCCCCCACCGCGACCGGATCCCGGCCTTGTTGCAAGAAGCCCATCGCCTGCTCTCTGGAGCCGAGGTGAAGCGGCTATCTCAGAGCCAACGTGTCCAGGGATCCTGACTGTCTGGGCCGCTGGAACGACAACAGCTGATCGGAGCGGCGGGATTTGAACCCACGACCCCCACTACCCCAAAGTGGTGCGCTACCAAGCTGCGCTACGCCCCGACGCACTGAACAGGTGGAAGTTCAGGAAGCGCCTAGTTAGTCTAGCATTGGATCGCGGCCAGAGTTAACCCCAAGCTGTGGGATCCTGCGGAAACCATGCTAGCTTGGTTAGGCTGCTAAAAAACACACGCCTGAACCACCGGGTGTCCTTACAGCCTTTTTGCGGTTTGCTGCAACAGCACCGGAGTTCCTCGCCAATTGGGGCAGAGCGCTCTGGGAGTGAATGTGCAGGAACCGTCAGGAAGGCCGTAGCTGGGATCCGTTCGGGCGGAGGCTAACCCGTAGGAGATGAAAAACTCATGAGCGTAGTCAGTTTGCCTCAACTGTTGGAGGCGGGGGTTCACTTTGGGCACAAGGCCAGCCGTTGGAACCCGAAGATGCGGCCCTACATCTTTACCGAACGGAACGGCATCCACATTATCGATTTGGTGCAGACGGCCCGTTATCTGAACGAAGCCTACGAGTATGTGCGGGATGCTGCCGACAGGGGTTGGCGCTTCCTGTTCGTCGGCACCAAACGGCAAGCTGCTGGGATCGTCGCTCAAGAAGCTCGTCGCTGTGGCAGCTACTACGTCAACCAGCGCTGGCTGGGGGGTATGCTCACCAACTGGGCCACCATCAAAACCCGCATTGACCGCCTCAAAGAAATTGAGGAGATGGAAAGCAGTGGTCTTTTGGATCGCCTGCCCAAACAAGAGGCCAGCCGTCTGCGGCGAGAGTTGGCCAGGCTGGAAAAGTACTTGGGCGGCATTAAAACCATGCGCAAGCTCCCCGATGCGGTGATCATTGTCGATCAGCGGCGAGAAGCCAACGCCATTCAGGAGTGTATCAAGCTTAACATTCCCATCATCTCTCTGCTGGACACCAACTGTGACCCCGACCTCAGCGACATCTTTATCCCCTCTAACGACGATGCCATTCGAGCGATTAAGCTGATTGTAGGCAAGCTGGCCGACGCCATCTACGAAGGGCGGCATGGGCAGCTCGACACTGTCGAAGAGGATGAGTACGAGTACGAAGGGGCTATGGATCTGGACGACGACACTCTGGAGGATGCAGAGGACGAAGAAGGAGAAACTGACGAAGACTAGAGCAGGGGCAGGGATCCCATGCGCTCTGGGCGTTTCCCTGCCCGTCTTCTCTCCAGAAGCTCGTATTCTTGAATCTAGGCTTACAATTTTGCCCAAGCTTACTCGTTCTCACTCCCATTCGGCCACGTCCTTCTCGTTCTTTCATTCGAGGAACCCTCATGAGTATTGATGCCAAAGTTGACGCCAAGCTGGTCAAAGAGCTGCGCGAAAAGACGGGCGCAGGCATGATGGACTGCAAAAAAGCCCTGGAAGAGTCGGGGGGCGACATGGACAAAGCCATCACCTGGCTGCGACAGAAAGGGTTGGCGGGGGCAGCCAAAAAGGCCGGTCGCGTCGCGGCAGAGGGAGTAGTCGATAGCTACATCCACTTCGGCAATCGGATTGGTGTGCTCGTGGAGGTGAACTGCGAGACGGATTTTGTGGCCCGCAACGAAGATTTTAAGAAACTGGTGCAAGACATCGCCAAGCAAATTGCCGCCTGCCAAAACGTAGAGTACGTCAGCGTTGACCAGATCCCTGCCGAGGTGGTGGAGCGGGAAAAAGCCATCGAAATGGGCAAAGAGGATCTGGCCAACAAGCCGGAGAACATACGCGAGAAGATCGTGCAGGGCCGCATCGAGAAGCGCCTGAAGGAGTTGTCTCTGCTGGATCAGCCCTTTATTAAAGATTCCTCGATTACCGTAGAGGAACTGGTGAAGCAGCACATTGCCAAGCTAGGGGAAAACATCCGGGTGCGGCGCTTCGTGCGCTTTGTCTTGGGAGAAGGGATCGAGAAACAGGAAGCGGATTTTGCCGCTGAAGTGGCTGCTCAGGCCGGTCTCAAGCCGGCAGAGCCAGCGCAAGGGGCAGAACCTGTCGCTGACCAAGCTGCTGCCGAGCCTACTGCTGAGGTGGTTGTTCCTGAACCGGCTGCCGAGAGCAAGCCAGCCAAAAAAGGCTCCAGCAAGAAGAAAAAATAGCTCTATTGCCGATGGATCCCTGAATTCACCCCAGTGGGCGGCAGCAGTGCCACTCTGCTTCTCCCACCATGGCAAGCCGGCTGAGCAGGTTGAGGCTTTCTGGATGGAGTTTCCCTATTTTTTGCCTTGGCACGGCCAACTACAACACGCTAGGGTGACAGGCGGTCATTTTGGATCTTGGGCATGAGCTGTATCCTACGCAATGCGTTGATCCCCACCGGCACAGGCTACGAAACCACAGATGTGCGCATCGAGGGGGAACGGATTGCTGCTATCGATAAAGGGCTACCCGCAACGGGCACAGACAGCCTAGAACTGGAGGCCGGCAACCAACTCTTGCTGCCGGGCTTTGTCAATGCCCACACCCACTCTTCCGAGCTGTGGCAAAGAGGGATCATCCCGCCCTACCCGCTGGAGCTGTGGCTGGCACAACTGCACGAGTACGCGCCGCCGGATCCGGAAAAGATCTATCTCAGCGCCCTGGCGACGGCAGTAGAGACCCTGCTCAGCGGCGGCACGACGGTAGTGGATCATCTCATCCTCATCCCCGGCCAGGAGCTGGCCACCCTCGAGGCGGCGGTGCGGGCCTACCGAGAAGTCGGGATCCGCGCCTTCATCGGTCCCCTGCTTCAGGATCAGGCCCTCTCCACCTGCCTGCCCGGCGGTTCATCCTTCGCTGGCGGGGCGGCAGCCTATCCCCTGAGCACCTCAGAGGTGCTGGCCCTGGTGGAAGAGGCGGTTGAGAAGTACCACCGCCCGGAAGAGGGCATCACCCTGATGGTGGCCCCCACCGGCATCCAACTCTGTTCTGACAAGCTGTTTGAGGGCTGCGCGGAGTTGAGCCAGAAGTATGACCTCCCCCGCCATGCCCACCTGCTGGAAACCCGCGCCCAGCAGAGGTTGGCCCAGGAAAAGTACGGCTGCAGCGCAGTCGAGCACCTGGAGCGCTTGGGCTACCTAGACCGGAGAACCTCGCTGGCCCACTGCGTCTGGCTTACCGATGCCGATATCGAGATCTTGGCCCGCACCGGCTCTACGGTTGTCCACAACCCCTTGAGCAACCTGCGCCTGGGCAGCGGCATCGCCCCCATCCTCAAGTACCGGCGGGCGGGGGTGAATGTGGCCTTTGGCTGCGATGGATCCGCCAGCAATGACTCCCAGGATCTCTTGGAGGCCATTAAAATCGGCACCATCCTGCACAACATCACGGATCCCGACTACCGCCACTGGATCTCGCCCCGGGAGAGCGTCGAGATGGCCTCCCGCGGTGGGGCCATTGGCCTAGGGCTGGGAGAGAAGCTGGGATCCCTGGAGGTGGGCAAGCAGGCGGATCTGGTGCTTTACGATCTCACCCAACTGTCGCTGTTGCCCCGTACCGATCCCATCGGGCTGCTGGTGCTGGGCCGGCCCACCCAGGCGGTGCACAGCGTCTGGGTTAGAGGGAAACGGGTGGTGGCCAACGGCGAGGTAACGACGGTGGACGTGGCCCAGTTGCGGCAGGAGCTGTTCGAGCACAGCCACTGGGATCCCTTCCGTCGCTCGCAGCAGGCAGCACAACTGGAGGCCCGCTACCGCCAGGTGATGGGTCTGCCAGAATAGCCCTAGAGTTGCCGGGGCCGACCGTGGGAGCAACAGCCGACTGGGCCAGAGCTACCGAGCAGGTGAAGCAGCAGGCGCTGGCGCTGGGCTTTGACAAGGTCGGCATCGCCAGTGCGGCGGATCCCCCTGACTTGGCGGGCTTGCGGGCCTGGCTGGCGGCGGGCATGGCCGCCGACATGGCCTGGATGGCCGATCCCCGGCGAATGGATCCAGAGCGGGTGCTGCCGGGGGTGCAATCTCTGGTCTGTGTGGCCCTCAACTACTACACCCCCATCTGCCACAGTCGGGATCCAGCCAAAGGCAAGATATCCCGCTATGCCTGGGGGCGGGACTACCACCGCGTGCTGGGGCGGCGGCTGAAGCAGCTCCACCTCTGGATGCAAACTCAGTTCCCGGATTATCGAGGCCGATTCTATGTGGATACCGGCCCGGTGGCGGAAAAGCCCTGGGCCATGCGGGCGGGCTTGGGCTGGATCGGCAAAAACGGCCTCTTGCTCACCCGCGAGTACGGCTCCTGGGTTTTCCTGGGGGTGATCTTGACAACTCTCCCCCTGCTTCCCGACCGTCCCCATACTGCCCACTGCGGCACCTGCAGCCGCTGCCTGGAAGCCTGCCCCACCCAGGCCATCGTCAGCCCAGGGGTGGTGGATTCCCGCCGCTGCATTGCCTACCACACCTTAGAGAGCCATGCTGAGCGGATCCCTGCCGAAATTGCCCAGAACCTGCACAATTGGGTGGCCGGCTGCGACATCTGCCAAGAGGTCTGCCCTTGGAACCAGCGCTTTGCCCGCCCCAGCCGGATCCCGGATTTTCAGCCTTACCCTTGGAACGTTGCCCCCGATCTCCAAGAACTGGCGCGGCTCGGCGACGAGGAGTTCGACCGCCGCTTCCCCGCCTCTGCCCTGCGCCGCCTCAAGGCCCACCGGCTGCGCCGCAACGCCCAAGCTGCTCTCCGAGCCCATCCCACCTCTGCAGCCTGCAGCAACGATTTGGAAGCCCTCTCTACCTAATTTGGATATCCTTTTCCAACAGGATCTGGGGATCCCTACCCTTGGGCCTGAGCCGGCACCGGAAAACGGTGGGGCTGTTGTCTCCGGGCCGGGGACGCAAGCCGGCATACACGTCTTACCCTCTTTCTTGGGATCCCAGTGCTGGGCTGAAGAGCGTCAGGCGTCCACGCCCTAGCACCTCCTATTGGTTTCCCCTCTTCTCAGACCCTAACCCTGTATGGATAACGATTACGAAGACTACTACCCCGGCTACCGGCAGGCCAACAGCTACAACCTACTGCAATCTGGGTGGAAGCCCCTGTACCGCCATTTCGATGCCGAGTATTTCTGGCAACTGGCGATGCAGGATCCCTGGGCGTTGGCCGAGAAATTTTTGGATGTGTGCAGCGATGTTGCCAATGCGGTAGGACGTAGAGAGTACAGCCCGCTGGCCAACTTTCTCAACTTATTTTCAGAGAATACCCGTTACGAGATCGAAGAGTTTTGGAATAGCATCACCCCACCTCTGCCCGGCCCCGACTATACAGTATTTCAAGATCAGCTCTCCACGGAGACGCCGATTCGGCAGCAGGTGAGCCGCGATCAAATTCCCATCGATTACGTTCTAAGGCGCCTGCAGGAAATGACCGTTCTCAGAGTTTTGGCGCATCTGGGGCGACCGGCGCAGATCGTGCAATTCTATATGGAGCGCTACTTCTACTATCCGGTCGAGCGTTTCAGCAGTTGGGAGGAAATCAGCAGCCCGGGCACCACCTATGCCTTCTGGCCAGAGCACCAGATTTGGCTGCAAGTTCAGACCGCCTATCACAACCGTCGCCGCTACACCCTGCTGGGCGTGGATCTCAGGCCCTTAATTCGCAAGGTTACTTACAATCTGGCGGTGATGGTGAGCGGCTACCAAAGCCGGATCGGGCAAGTCTACAGCCCCTATCCAATCAGTTCTTTTCCCGCTGAAATTCAGGCCTTTACCGATCAAGTTCAACAGCAGATTCTACAGCAGGAGCGATTGGCGGTCTTGGTGCACGGGATCCCAGGTACGGGTAAAACGGCCTGGACGCAAGCGGTGGCCCACGAGCTGCTGGTGCCCCTGGGCTATGTGGTGTTTATCTTGGATCACGAAGCCGTACAGGAGTTCATCGCGCCCCCCTACCTGGAGCGGGTCTGCTTGATCATCAACGAAGCCGATAACCTCGCCCAAGACCGAGCCAGCGAGGTGGCCCAGCAGAGCACCAAAACCGAACGCATCCTCAGCCTGCTGGATGGCACCCTTCACCAAAGCGTGCTCGATCCCGATTATCTCGACTGCAGGCAGAGGCTGGTGGTGTTGATGACCTGCAACACGACCGAGCGCCTGGATCCGGCCGTTTTGCGCAAAGGGCGGGTGGACTTGATCCAAGAGTTTACCCACCGCTTTGTTTGAGCTGTGTCGGCATCTACCTGGTTTAGCCGCTGGGGCCAATCTTCGACTTGGGTCGGGCTTGGGTGGGCTAGGTAGCCCGCAGTTGAACCGGCATGACCAAATAGCAGAGGCGCGTCGCTCCAATCGGCTTCCAGATGGCCGGCTGGGTGGCGCCGTTCAGCTCCAGGCTCACCTGCTGGGTCTGAAACACCTTAAGGGCGTCCAGCAGGTAGCGCACATTAAAAGCCAGCTCCAGGTCAGGGCCGGACATCTGTACCGGCAGAGATTCCTCGCCACTGCCCACATCGGGCGCCTCGGTGCTGATGCGTAGGGTTTGGGTTGCCTCAGAAAGGCTGAACTTGATGATGTCGTTCCGCTGGGCAGCCAGCACCCCCACCCGCTCCAAGGACTCGATCAAAGGCCGACGCTCCAGGGTCACATGCCGCTCAAACTGCCGCGGGATCAGGCGATTGTAGTCGGGATATTGGCCTTCCAACAGGCGGCTGGTGATCCGCTGTTGGCACTGGGCGCCAGGGGGCAGAACAAATTGCACCTGGGATCGGTCAAACCGCAATTCCACCGTCGATGTCGCAGTCTGTGCGGCGAGGATGCGCTCCAACTCTCGCAAAGTACGAGCAGGGATGGTGAAATCCAACCCCAGGTTGGCCACCACCGGGATCCCGTCTGCCTCCACCTGCACCATGGCCAGACGATGCCCGTCGGTGGCCGCAAACTCTAAGCAAGGGGGATCCCCCGCCAAGAGCTTGACATGAACCCCCGTAAGCACCTGCTTGGTCTCATCCCCAGAGGCCGCAAAGAGGGTTTGGCCGATCCCTTGCAACAGGCTCTCGATGGGCAGCTCCAGGGCCTGAGCTGCTGCGCCTTCCTGCCCCGCCAGATCGCCATCCGCAGCGGCGGCACGAAGCGGTATCTCCGGCAAGGTGGGGTATTCTTCAGCCGACATGCCCCGCACTTGGTACTGGCCGGCTGCCGACGTGAGAATCACAGGGGCACCCTCCTGGGCTTGGTTGCTCACCCTAAGACTCATCGGGCCGCTGGGCAGACGGCTGACGATATCGCCGAGCAACTTGGCAGGCAGAGTGATGCGACCGGATCCCTTCACCTGCGCCTCGAACTCGCTGCGAATACACAAGTTCAAGTCAAAGGCGGTCAGGGCAACCCGTTGAGTTTCCCCGCTCGCCTCCACCAAGACATTGGCCAAAACCGGCAGGGCAGGGCGGCTGGCAACCGCTCGTCCAACGGAAGCGAGGTGGTGGCTGAGATCGGCTTGCTCACAGGTAAAGCTGAAGCCATGTTGGGACAGGTCGGCAGCCTCATCAAAGCGGCTCTCCCCACCATAGGGGCCGCCAGCCTTGCCGCTGCGCCGGGCCAGCGCGAACGACTCGGTTTCCAGTTCTCGATCCACAGGACGTTGAGCTTGCACCATGGGGAGCACTTGAGGGCTGCACAGGCACATCCTACACCGACTGCCCCGATCGGATCCTGCCTTGCCAAGACGAGTTTTGCAAAAAAAATTTTCTCGCGCGCGCGGGATCAAGCTAGAAACCACGATCCCTATCTAATTTAATTTTTTGATCTAGTAGTAGTAGGGGCTGTGGAAACTGTGGAAAGTGATCGCCAACCCCTTGCGCCATCAGCCTTTGAGCTTATTCCCCACCTGTGGAAAAACTGTGGATAACTTGGCCGTTTTTCCACAGGGTATTTATACCTGTTAATAACTTGGGGGGTTTTTCCACAGGTTTTCCACAGGTTTTTGGGGTTTTTCCACAGGTTTTCCACAGGCTGAAGGGATGCAAATGTTGCTATTTCCTGACAAATTCATAAAACTTAACACACGATCAGCGTGAGATCCCCTAACGTAGTGAGTCCTCCCCCTAAATATGGCTGGGGACTCCACCGGAGCTTGGGCAGGCTTCGCTGGATTTCCACAGCTTTTCCACAGGCTGGCGAAGAGAGCCTGGATCTTGTCTTTTGGCTTGATCGGCTCTGCTTGGCTGCCGGTGAGCTTGCAGGTACTCTTGGCAGGACAGCCAAGACTAAAGGCGGTAGGGATCGGGACGGGACAACACCTGACCCAGAGCAGGGGATCCAGTTGCGAGGGGATGGCGTCAAGAACCCGTAGCAGCGGAGGGTCAGGTGTAGGTCAACGGGATCCATTCTGGTAATGGCGGGAGCGCAGCACGAGCACGTCAGAAAGCTGGCGCAGTTGATTCTGAATTTGGGTCAGTTGCTTTTTGTCGCGCACATCGATACAGAGATCGATCAGGGCAGTGCGGTTGGCAAAAGTTTGTACCTTGGCGTTGCGAACATTGATGCTCTGATCCGACAGGCGGGACAGGATATCCCGCAACACCCCGACGCGGTCGATGACTTCCAGATGCAGTTCTACCGGGTAAATCTGAGCATTTTGCTGCAGTTGCTCTTCATTCCAGCGCACCGGCACCAAGCGTTCTCCCGAAACCTGGGCCACCCGCGGGCAGTCCCGATGATGGATGCTAATGCCTTTGAAGCGGGTGACCACGCCCAAGATCGGATCCCCGGGCAGCGGGTTACAACACTTGGCCAACTGGTGTTTCAGGCCCTCCACCCCCAAAATGGGGGACTGGGATTTGCGGGAGCCAGAAGCCGCCCCAGGCCGCGGCAACAACAGCTTGGATCCCTCGATCGCTCCTGCCTCTGTGGGGGGAGAGACTGCCGGTTTGCTGACCTCCTGTAGCCGATGGAGCACCAGCGTGGGGGTTGTCTCGCCATAGCCGAGAGCCGCCAACAAATCCTCTACGCTGGCGTAGTTGAGCTTCTCGGCCACCTTTTGCATCCGCTCGGATTTGAGCAGGGCATCAAAGCCCGTTTTGCCCAGCTCCCGCTCCAGCAAATGCCGACCCCGGGCGATGTTTTGCTCGCGATTCGAGCGCTTAAACCATTGGCGAATGCGATTGCGGGCCGAGCTGGTGGCAACGAAATTGATCCAGTCCAAGCTGGGATGGGCATTTTTGTGCGTGATGATCTGCACAATATCCCCATTGCGCAGGCGGGTATCCAAAGGCACGATCTTGTTGTTGACCCGCGCCCCCGCACAGTGATCCCCAACTTCGGAGTGGATGCGATAGGCGAAGTCCACCGGACAGGATCCCTGCGGCAAAGCCAGCAAATCCCCTTTGGGCGTGAAAACGTAAACCTCGCTCTCAAACAAGTTCTCGCGAATGGTCTCCAGATACTCTTTGTCGTCTTTGAGGTCGTTTTGCCACTCCAGTAGCTGCCGCAGCCAGGTAAAGCGCTCCTCGTCCGGCCTAACGGTGGTGCTGCCAGCCTCCTTGTACTTCCAGTGGGCGGCGATCCCGTACTCGGCCACGCGGTGCATCTCTTCGGTGCGGATCTGCACCTCCACCGGTCTTCCCTGCGGGCCGATCACCGCCGTATGCAAAGATTGGTAGCGATTGGCCTTGGGCAAGCCAATGTAGTCTTTGAAGCGCCCAGGGATAGGGCGGAAGCAGTTGTGAACGACCGCCAGCACCCGATAGCACTCGCTGTTGGTCTGCACGATTACCCGCACTGCCGAGAGATCGTAAATCTCGTGAAATTCTTTGCGCTGCTGCTGCATCTTGCGGTAGATGCTGTACAGATGTTTGGGCCGCCCGCTGATCTCAAAATGTTCCAGCCCCGCTTGGATGAGGTTTTGACGCAGCTCTTCGATAAAAGCTTGGATCTCCGCCTCTCGCTCGGCGCGCTTGGCGTTGACCAATTCCTGGATCTTTCGGTAGGCTTCGTAATCCAAATACTTAAAAGCCAGATCCTCCAGCTCCCACTTGAAATGCCAGATCCCCAGTCGGTTGGCCAGAGGGGCAAAAATTTCCATCGTTTCGGCCGCAATTTGCCGTTGCTTGCTGGGGGAGAGGTACTGCAGCGTGCGCATGTTGTGTAAGCGATCCGCCAGCTTGACCACGATGACTCGAATGTCTTTGGCCATGGCCACAAACATGCGGCGGAAATTTTCGGCCTGCTGCTCGGTTTTGCTGGAGAAATTGAACTTAGAAAGTTTGGTAACTCCCTCTACCAGTAGGCGAACTTCTGAGCCGAATTCGGCTTCCAGCGCCTCTAGGGTGACCTCTGTATCTTCGACAACATCGTGCAAAAGGCCCGCTGCCACCGTCACCGCATCTCCCCCCAGCTCTCGCAGGAGCGTAGCCACGGCTACTGGATGGGCAATGTAGGGATCCCCTGATTTGCGTTTTTGGCCCTGATGCAAACAATAGGAAAACTCAAAGGCACGGCGCAGCAGATCGGCTTCTTCAGCCGTGTAGGGCCGCAGCCCATCGCCGGGATCCTCAGCACCGGAAAGCAAAGCGCGCAGCCATCCCGGCACCTCAAAGTCGAGGCTGTTTAGGTCAAGACCTCTATCTGAGGTGGCAAGGACAGCAGTCTGACCCATGTGAACCCGGAGAAACAGGATGTTTAATTACTGACTATAGTTCATCCAGCTCGACCGCCAACAGATTGGAGAGAGAAAAAATACCGGATAAAAAGCGAAGCGCCGGCGAGCCGCCGACGCTGCCTGCTGGATATCCTCAGCAGAGCGAGATTAGTCTTCGCCCCATTCCTCGCAATCGCCGATTAAATCGCAGAGGGGATCCGAGGGGCAGTAGTCTTGCAGCTCCAACTCCTGGGCAATTGCCTGCCACTCCCGCTGTGGGAAAAAAGGCTGCAGGTGGGAAATGGCTTCAGAGCGGCGCAGAACCCCCTCCCGGATGAGGCGACGAGCTTCCTCCTGAATAGCCTCAACCGCATAGTGGGTGGCTTGTAAAGTGGGCATGGCTTAACCTACAGGTGGGATGAATGGGATGCACCGGAGGGCCAGAAGGAATCTGGACTTGCCTGGCCATCTCCATCATAGAACTGGGTCTCGTTTCGTAGCAAGAGATACAACTTTGTAGTGCAGATAACTGTAGGGATAACCCGCACCTGCCTGAAAGACCATGCCACACTGGATCCCAACCCTTCCAACAGCAGCACCTATGGATCCCTGTCTGATCCCTGTCAAGCTTCCCCACGGCTCCTACGACATTCTCATCCAGTCCCCCGCAGGTTCCGGCGGCCACAGCCTCAGCCAGTTGGGATCCCAGATGCGAGCTTTGGGGCTAGCCGGCAAGGTGCTGGTGGTGAGCCATCCGGGTATTGCCAAGCATTTTGCCGAAAAGTTGGTGCAAGGGTTGCAGCAAGCCGGGTTTGCCGCTCATCTTTTTCTGTTGCCCGCCGGCGAGCGCTACAAGACCCTGCGCTCGGTGGCCAAGATCTACGATGCTGCCTTGAGCTTTGGCCTGGAGCGCTCTTCCACCCTCGTGGCCCTGGGAGGCGGGGTAATCGGGGATATGGTGGGGTTTGCTGCCGCCACCTGGCTGCGCGGGATCCCTTGGGTGCAGGTGCCCACCTCGCTTTTGGCCATGGTGGATGCGGCCATTGGCGGCAAGACTGGCGTCAACCATCCCGGCGGGAAAAACCTAATTGGGGCCTTCTACCAGCCGCGCCTGGTGTGGATCGATCCAACGGTGTTGCAGACCTTGCCCCGGCGGGAATTTACCTCTGCCCTGGCGGAAGTGATCAAATACGGCGTCATCCAGGCTGCCGACCTGTTTGAGTTTTTGCAAGACCGGCCCAAGCTGAGCCGCTATGCCGACTTTGCTCCCGCCGACCTGCACTATCTGCTGCGCCGCTGTGCCGAGTGCAAAGCCTGGGTGGTACAACAGGACGAACGAGAGGGGGGCCTGCGGGCCATCCTCAACTACGGCCACACCCTCGGCCATGCCCTGGAAGCCGTTACCGGCTACCGCCGCTACCTGCACGGGGAGGCGGTTGCCATCGGCATGGTGGCTGCGGGGGAGATCGCCCGTCGCCTGGGGTGGTGGAGCGCGACTGAGGCCGAGCGGCAGCGACGCCTTATCGAAAGGGCAGGGCTGCCCAGCCACTGGCCCGCCGGGATCCCTTGGGAGGCGGTGCTGCAGGCGCTGCAGGCAGACAAAAAAGTCAAGCAAGGGCGGATCCGCTTCGTTCTGCCCCGCCGGATTGGCCAAGCGGAGCTGACCGATCAAGTTGAGCTGGCGGATGTGCAGGCCGCTCTGGCCGCAATGACAGGAACCTCTTGAACCCTAGAATTAGGAAGACCTGAGGACAAGAAAGCATGGGACGGCAACAACGGGTAGCCATCTTGGGGGCCACAGGAGCCGTAGGAATGGAGCTGCTAAAGCTGCTGGAAGAGCGCCGCTTTCCGGTGGCAGAGCTGAAGCTGTTGGCCTCGCCCCGCTCGGCGGGCACCCACTTGACCTTCAAGGGAGAACGGATCCCGGTGGAGCCGGTTGCAGAAGCGTCCTTTCGGGGTCTGGATCTGGTGTTGGCCTCTGCCGGGGCAAGTGTTTCCAAAACTTGGGCCAAGGCCATCGTCGAGGCAGGGGCAGTGCTAATCGACAACTCCAGCGCCTTCCGCCTGGATCCCGATGTCCCGCTGGTGGTGCCGGAGGTCAACCCCCAGGAAGCCTTTCGCCACCAGGGGATCCTCGCCAACCCCAACTGCACCACCATCCTAATGTGCGTGGCCATCTACCCGCTGCATCGCCACATCCCGCTGCGCCGCGTGGTGGCTGCCACCTACCAGTCCGCTAGCGGGGCCGGGGCCCGCGCCATGGTGGAGCTAGAGGAGCAAACCCGCGCCTACCTGCAAGGCCAACCGTTGCAGCCGCAGGTGTTCCCCTATCCCATTGCCTTCAACCTCTTCCTCCACAACAGCCCCCTGCAAGAAAACGGCTACTGCCAGGAAGAGATGAAGATGGTCAACGAATCCCGCAAAATTATGGGATCCCCCCACCTACGGCTGACGGCTACCTGCGTGCGGGTACCGGTGCTGCGCACCCATGCCGAGGCCCTCAACCTGGAGTTCGAGCAGCCCTTCCCGGTGGAAAAGGCCCGACAAATTCTGGCCCAGGCTCCGGGGGTGGTGCTCATCGAAGATTGGGAACGCAACCGCTTCCCCATGCCCATTGATGTAGCCGGCAAAGACGAAGTGGCCGTGGGCCGCCTCCGCCAGGACATCTCCGAGCCCAAAGCCCTAGAGCTGTGGCTGTGCGGGGATCAGATCCGCAAAGGAGCAGCCCTCAACGCCATTCAAATTGCCGAGCTGCTTTTGAAGGACTAGTTCACCACCACTGTCCAAGTAACAGGCCCGGCCTGAACAGGAGCCGCCTGCGTGCTGTTCAACGTGAC
>NZ_JANSJH010000031.1:0-4324 GCF_047462495.1 Synechococcus sp. H55.2
AGCCCCTCTCCCTGAGGCCCTCACCCCCAGCCCCTCTCCCTGAGGGAGAGGGGAGTTAGAGGGGCGCGTTCGCGGCAGCGTTCGTAGCAATCACGACAGTAACGAAGCATTTCATTGCTATTTGGAATGACCATACTGCAGAGACTCCGTCCTGCTTGGGCGATTGGATTTGCGATCCCAGTTGCCGCTCCCCTCAGCTTTTGTTCCACTTACGGTAGCAGCGGGCGGTGATGAGATAGGGATGAAACACTTCTAAGAAATGGCTTTGCAACACCTGAAAGAATTGCTCGACTTTTTGCGGATCGTCCAGGTGAAAAGGAAATTCACCATTAAACCCCTTGAAAAAGTACCAGTTGATCAACAATTTGCCTTCCGGCTTAAGCCAGGCGTAAAACTGACGCAACTGCGCTGCCGGATCCGGCAAATGCTCTAGTACATCGAAGCAGATGACGGTGTCAAAGGGGATCCCTTGCGGGAAGGTTTCCGGGCAGTGGATCCGTTCGCCTAGGCCCAACTTTTCCGCCCGCAGTTGCACAAACTGCCGATGGATGGGGTTGATATCCCAGAAAATCACCTGCTCCACCGCCGGGCAGAGAGCCGCCCCAATGGCGTGGGTGCCAATGCCACCGCCAAAATCCAGCACCAGACCGCGGGCATGGTCGGCCACCAGGCGCAGGGTATTGCCGATGTAGTCGGTGCTGCTCAGGTGCCAAGCGGCCAAGTCCAGCAAATAGGCGGATCCCACCCGATCCCGGTAAAAGGCGTCTGCCTGATCCCAGCCGAAGTCGCGCCGGCCCAGCTCTGCCAACTGTTGCTGCCCCAGCCGCAGCTTCTCCCGCAGCTCACCAGCCTCAAGGCCCAGGAAGGATCCCAGATGGGCTGCCAGGTCGAAGCCATTTTGCCAGTAGCCGCTCAGGGCAGGGGGCATGGGAGGCACAGGAACCCAAAACTCGGCAGGGGGCTGGGTTGAGAATCATTCACCCCATCAAGCGGCGGTGAAGTCGTCGTTCTCTCTGGGCGTCTCTTTCGAGGTTGCTCTCTGGGATCCGGCCAGGGCTACATTGTCGCCGAGGGTCGGCGGCCTCAAGAGAGCCGCTAGCGTCTCCGGGCTGAGGCGGTCGGTGCTCTCCACAATTGCCGTCACATTCGGGCCGAAGCCTATCTTATCCAAAAGCTCAAGGCGATGGGACAAAACCCGTTTCCCATTGACAAACAAACCATTGGTGCTGCGGCGGGATGCCGAGCTGCCGTCGAAGATCATGTAGCCGTATCCGGCCCGGTTCTCTTCCGGAATGCGGATAATCAGGGCATGCTCTCGCGAAACACAAGGGTCGCAGAGGCGGATGTGGTTGCTGGCTGCCCGGCCCACCGAGTAGTAAATCTTGTCCAAGACAACGCCGCGCCGACCCATCTGATCGGTGAAGATCAAGACCCAGTGGACAGGGTTGGGTTGGGCAGCAGGAGCGCTCATGCTCATCTGTGGGTACGCCCGGCGCTGAGGCGGTCAGAAAGGGCAGCCCAGAGACAGCCAGGCAATCAAGCCGCAAAATGCGGATCCCTCTCTCTTCCCAGCCGCTACAGACTCCAATCATACACCACCATTCTGGGCCAACAGCGCCGTCTTGCCACTCTCCTTTTCTTGAGGGCCAACAGGCTGGAAAGATGGGTTCGTTGCAAAAATAACAACTGACCCAGAACAACTCGGTCTGACTTCTAACCTGGTTGGGGAACTCTTCAGAAGCGAGAATGAGCAGGACAATGGCCAGCGCCTGCCAGATGTCCTTATCCAAGCCTTCGGCCAGAGCAAGGGTCAGAAGGTCTTGCTCCCTCAAGCACAGGAGGGATCCGGTTGCAGGTTTGGCTCGAACAGGAGATCATAGAGTTTCGTTGAAACCAAAAGCTCCCCTTGACAGCGTGACGGTGGAATCTAAACAGACTCAGCTAGACCCTCAGCCCGCCGGCCTTACCACAGCTACCGGTACCATCAAAGCCCAGTTGGATTTGTTGCTACTGGGGCTGGAATCCCTGAGCGGAGAAAGTTCTGAGGCGGTTCTGGCTGCAGCCAAAGCTCTAGACTTGGAAGATCAGATTGGCGATCGGGTAGCCCTCTGGCGCCTGCGCAACGCTAACCCTCTGCGCCGCAGCAGCGGTGGGCGCAAGAGAGTCGATATCGAAGAGGCCCGCGCCCTGGTGATGGTGATTGCCCATCTGGCTGCTCAGCAACAGGCCCGTATCCGCAGCACCTTGGAACAACTGGAAGCTGCTGTCGAGCAGGAGCTCAGCCCTTTCCGTCAGCCGCTGGTGGGAGACTACCTAGATGAATTTCTCTCTCACTATCGCAGCCGCATGGTGGATGGGGATGTGCGCGACGAGAACAGCCTTGCCGAGCTGGCCCTGCGCATCTTGATCGAGCTGATGTTCTACAGCAGCCCCAGAGGGGCACAGCGCCTGTGGAAAGCCTTGCTCAGCCGTCCTGAGATGGAGTTGCCCGCCGGCAGTGACCTAGAAGAAGGGGAGGTAGCCCATAGCTCCGGATCGGATGCTTTGCCCTCTTCCTGAAATAGACTCCTTCTCCTGGGATCCTTAGTCTGTGTTGTTTCGGTTGCCATGCCCAGTCTCACCCTTCTCAGCCATACCTATCAACAGCCCACCTCGACCCTCACGGTGCGGGGAGAAGCGCCCAGCCTGCCCGAAGCTGCGGGGGGTTCCTCAACGCCGCTCCTGCGAGCCATCCAGCAGAACTTCGAGTGTCAGTTGGAAATTCGCCAGGGGGAGACCAGCAAAACTCTGCAGGGGGACAGTGTTTGGCTCAACGATTTGATCACGGTGATCGACCGCTACGTCGGATCCCATCTGAGCGGAGAACCCAAGGGAACCTTCAGCGGTACTGTGGCCATCCGTCCGCTGGATTTTATTTTTCATCGCCTCACGGTGCGCCAAGGGGAGGATCGCATCGCTCAGGTGGATCTGTCGATGACCCAGTTGTACGACCTGCTGGAGAACCTTTCCCAAGTGGCCGATGACATTCCCCAACTGGCCAGTCTGGGAACTCCGGTGAGGCGGGCTTGGTATCGACAGCCCACCGGGATCGCCGCCCTGCTGGTGGGAGGGATCGCTCTCGTGGCCGGTGTCGGGATCTGGGCCAGCCGCCCACCCAGGGATCCTACGGCTGCCAACTCGGTGCAGGAGCAGCTCACCACCCCTGCGGTGTCGGGTCAACCGCAGCCTTTGGCCACAACTGCCCCAGAACTTGACTCAACAGGGCCGGCTCCCCTTCTCCGTCTGCGAGACACTCTGGCAGAGCAATGGCAGTCTCCCCCTGATTTGCAGGAGAGCCTGGTCTATTGGATAACCGTGGATGGGACGGGATCCCTGTTGGCTGCCGAGCCGGAGAATGAGCTGGCCCGGCAGCGCCGCGCCGCAACTCCTTTTGCCGACCTGCCGGAGTTGCCGCCGGATCCCTTGCCGACAGGCGCGCGACAGTTCCGCGTCAGCCTGGAGCCGGGCAACCGAGTGGAAATCGCCCAGGACAGATAGCCATCTCGACAAGCCAAGCTGAGGGGGGCACCCGGTCTCACGGGACGAGGGCAATGAGGATAGAGTGGAAGAGTTCCCTTTATCTAGATCGCTGCCCCTCTATGACCGCAACCATCGAAGTGCCCAAGCGAGGCTTACCTGTCACCATCATCACGGGTTTTTTGGGCAGTGGGAAAACCACCCTGCTCAACCACATTCTCAGCAACCAAAAAGGGATGCGCACGGCGGTGCTGGTCAACGAATTCGGCGAGATCGGCATCGACGGCGAGCTGATCGTCTCCAGCGAAGAAGACCTGGTGGAGCTGAACAACGGCTGCATCTGCTGCACCATCCGGGATGACATCGCCGAGAGCGTGCTGCGCCTGATGGAACGCTCCGCCAAAATCGACTACCTGGTGGTGGAGACCACAGGATTGGCGGATCCCTTGCCGGTTGCCCTCACCTTTTTGGGGCCAGAGTTGCGGGATCTGACGCGGCTGGACTCGATCATCACCTTGGTAGACGCCACCAACTTCGCCCCCGACCTGTTCAACAGCGACGTGGCCTACAGCCAAATTGCCTATGGGGATGTGATTCTCCTCAACAAAACGGACTTGGTCGAGCCGACGGAAATCGAGCGCCTGGAAAAACGCATCCGCGAGATCAAGGAAGATGCCCGCATTTTGCGCACGGTCAACAGCGCAGTACCCCTGGAGCTGATCCTGGATACAGATCTGTTTCAGTCCAGCTCTCTGCCCCAGGAGGAGGCTCACGACACTGAGCATGGGCACGAGCATGACCATGAGCA
>NZ_JANSJH010000031.1:4424-9631 GCF_047462495.1 Synechococcus sp. H55.2
ACCATGAGCACGACCACGAACACAGCCACGAGCATGGCCACTCGCACCGCAGCCACATCGAGGTTGATGGTTTTAACTCCCTAGCTTTTGAGAGCGATCAGCCTTTTTCTCTAGACGCCTTCCAGAACTTTCTCAATGAGTTGCCCGAGGCAGTCTTTCGGGCCAAAGGGATCCTGTGGTTTGAAGAAAGCCCAGAGCGACATATCTTCCACCTCAGCGGTCGGCGCTACACCCTCAGCAGCGATGCATGGCCTCGCCAGCCCAAAAACCAGTTGGTGCTCATCGGCCAGCACCTCGATACGGCCAAGCTGCGGCAAAAGTTGCAAGCCTGTCTTGTCCCTGCGCCCGTCCAGGGCTAAGAACTGGGTGGCAGCTTAGAAGCGTCGGGCCCCGTTCCCGCAGCCTCGCGAGGGGAGCCTTGAGAGAGGGCATCCCAGCTATGTCCGACATTTTTGTGATGATCCGCAACCAGGCCAACAACGCCCTCACTTCCATCGACGGGATCCCTTTTCTCAGTTTCTTGGAGCGAGAGGGGCAGTTGATCGCAGAAGAAACCATCGAGCTGATTTATGCGGATGCTGGATTTGATGACCTGCCGGTTGGAGAATACACTGTGGGGGTAAGGCATGAACGGGTGGAGCCCCCCAAAGCTACCTGCCCAGTAAGTATCGCCTCTGAGGATGAGGTTGTTTTGGTAACATTTGTTTACCTTGAGCCCGAGCGGGTTCTGCTGACGATTCATGTCTCTGTGGAGAAGAGGTTGTAGCTATGACGGTCAAAGTCATCCCATCGCACTCGATCAAAGCCTTTCGCTATCGGGTGTTTTGTTTGGGACACGATCTCTGGAATGCCCGGGATCCGATTAGCCGTGCCAACCTGGCCCTACAACTGGCCGACGCGGCCACAACCCTGGCTCGCATGGAAGTCCAAGCCGCTCAGCCCTTCAGCTCAAGCCCTTCCTATTCCCTGCCAGAAGCAGGCCATAGGTGATTGATCCAGGCCGGCCTTGAGGCCAGAGGCAAGGGATCCCGCCTGACCCGCATCACTCCCACTCGATGGTGCCGGGTGGCTTGGAAGTGATGTCATAAACGACGCGGTTAATGCCCGGCACCTCGTTGACGATGCGGTTGGAGATGGTGGCCAAGAGGTCGTAGGGCACCCTGGCCCAATCCGCCGTCATACCATCTTCGCTGGTAACCAGTCGTACCACCACTGGGCAGGCATAGGTGCGCTTATCCCCCATCACCCCCACCGAGCGCACTTCCGGCAGCAGCACGGCAAAGGCTTGCCACAACTTGGGGTAGTAGCCGGAGCGGTTGATCTCCTGGCGGACAATCATGTCCGCCTCGCGCAGGGTTTCCAGCCGCTCTTTGGTGACTTCGCCCACAATGCGGATGGCCAGTCCCGGCCCCGGGAAAGGATGGCGGCCAACAATTTCTTCCGGCAAACCCAACGAGCGGGCCAGTTGCCGCACCTCATCTTTGAAGAGCTTGCGCAGAGGTTCTACCAGCTTAAAGCGCAGATTTTCCGGCAGCCCGCCGACATTGTGGTGGCTTTTGATCTTGACGGCAATGCGCTCTCCGGTCACCGGATCCACATTGGTATTGGCCGACTCGATCACATCGGGGTAAAGAGTACCCTGGGCTAAGTACTCGAAGGGGCCCAGCCGCTGGGATTCTTCCTCAAAGACGCGAATAAACTCTGCCCCAATCCGTTTGCGCTTCTCCTCGGGATCGGTGACCCCCTGCAACTGCCGGAGAAACCGCTCTTGTCCGTCCACGTAGTGGACAGGGATGTGAAATTGCTCTTGGAAAAGGCGCAGCAGCCGCTGCGGCTCATCCTTGCGCATGAACCCCTGATCGATGAAGACGCAGGTGAGCTGGTCGCCGATGGCCTTGTGCAGCAAAAAAGCCAAAGTAGAGCTGTCCACCCCCCCCGAAAGGGCCAACAACACCTTCTTGTCGCCCACGCGGGCCCGGACTTCCCGAATCGCCTCCTCCAGAAAAGCTTCCGTTGTCCAGGTGGGCTCGCAGCCGCAGATGTGATAGACAAAATTGCGAATGAGAAAGGCACCGGCCTCCGAGTGGGCCACCTCTGGGTGAAATTGCACCCCGTAAAGACGGCGAGTGGGATCGGCAATGGCGGCACAGGGGGTGTTGTCCGTGGCAGCCAGGGCGTGAAAACCTGGCGGCAACTCGGTCACCGCATCCCCATGGCTCATCCACATGATGCTGTTTTCCGGCAAGTTGGTGAGCAGGTCGGTGGGATCCAAAATGTGCAGGGCGGCACGGCCGTATTCCCCCTTCTGGGCTGGCTCCACCTTGCCCCCCAACTGCTGCACCATGAGCTGCATGCCGTAGCATACGCCCAGGATGGGGATCCCCAAGTTCCAGATCTCCGGGTCACAAGCAGGAGCGCCCGGCTCATAGACCGAGTTGGGGCCGCCGGAGAGGATGATGCCCTGGGGCCGCATTTGCCGCAGGTGTTCAGCAGTGGTGCGGTAGGAAAGGATTTCCGAATAGACGTGGGTTTCGCGAATACGACGGGCAATGAGCTCCGAGTACTGGGATCCAAAGTCGAGAATAACGATCATCTGGCGCTGCACCTTGAGGGGGGAGAGAGATAGGTCAGAGCTAAGGAGAGATGCAGAAGCGCTCACAAAACCTCGCACAGTGCAGAAGAGAAAACCCGAACCAAGAAACCAACTTGGCTGTGGATAAGAAACGTTAAGGACCTTTCCATCGTAGCAGGGATGGGGGATTTTCTTGCAGCCGCCTGTCCTGGACAGCTTCTCCCAGGCCCGCTTTGAGAACAGAACTTCTCTGAAAAACTGTCTGATGAGCCCTGCCCCGCCAGCCAAGCGATGACTCCCAGTAATAATCGCAATAGTGAACCCAGAGACGCCAGGGCCGAGTCAAGACTTATGATCGTAAGGAGGCGATCCAGACCGGTGGGGATATTGGCAGGGATCTGCGATCCATCGTTTTATGTCCATTGTGGCTGAATCCTTTCAAACCTATCTTCGTCGTCGCCGCCGCCTGCTGGCCCGCCGCCTCCAACGGCAGCAGGGGTGGGGTGTGGTTTTGGCTTTGTTGGCTTTGTATTTGCTCAGTTGGGATGCGCCGGGCCAGGCTGGGCTATTGCCGCACCTGTGGAGGGGGCAACCCCTGTGGTTGGTGGTGATCCCGCTGTTGGGGGGAGGGCTGTACAGCTTGGGTGCAGGGCTCATCTGGATGCTGCGGCAGCGCCGACTTCCCCAGGGATCCGCAGGTTCTGCTCAGCTTCTGGCCCAGATGATCAGCTTGCCCCACTTGGCTTTGGCCGCTCTGCTCTGGCTGGGGTTGGCGATTTGGGGAGAGCATCTTCTGCCTTTTCTGGCCCAGCAAAAGCCGCAGTTGTTGGCAGGCCTGGTGATCAGTTGGCTGCTGGCCCAGGGGTGGAGTTTTCTGCAAACGGGTTGGGTGGTAGAGGCTGGACAACTGTGGGCCGATTATCTGCAGGAGTTGCGCGGCTCTGTATTGCAGCCCTGCTACCAGCGCCTGGAAACCTGTCGTCGCTCGCTCCATTTTTACCATGCCATTTGGCAAGATCTGCAACTGGAAGAACTGGAGGCCCAGCACCTGATTCAACTGTTGTCTGAGTCGCTGCTGCCGCTGACGCTGCCGCTCAAGGTTTATGCTCAGCGGGTTCACCATTGCTGCCAGCAGTTGGCGGCCTTATTGGCCCAGATGCAAGAGCGGGTAGAACGGCTGGAGCAGGTGCTTTTGGATATAGAGCTGGAGTTGGCTGCCCAGCAGCCGTTGCAAGCTCAGCCCCAACCGATCAACTTGCTGGCAGAAGATTGGGCCAACTGCCAGGAGCTGGATTTGCAGGAGCTGGTGTGCTTGAACCAGGAGCTGCTGGGCGCCGACCGATCTTTGCAGGGCTTGACCCAAGAGCTGAAAGGCTGGGCCGACCGAGCCATTCCCGCCGGATTGCAACTGGGATCGCGATGGCTGGGATCCCTGGGATGAAGAAGGCTGCCCCGCCTACCTCTGAGCCCCCCGAACTGGAGGCCCTCTGGGAGAGCTGGCTGGCGGAGCTGGGCTGGCAGCCTTCTGAGCCGCAGCGGCAGCAACTGCAACAGCTCTATCCCCTGGTGATGGCCGGAAACCGCACCCAGAACCTGACCCGCATCACCGCTCCCATCGATTTTTGGGAGAAACACCTGTGGGACTCGCTGCGGGGCCTGCGCTTGCTGGGATCCTGGGCGGCGATTCAAGCTCGGCCCTGGCGGGGCATCGACATCGGCACCGGGGCAGGGTTTCCAGGGATCCCGGCCCAAATTGCCCTGCCCCAGGCCAGCTTCACCCTACTGGACAGCAGCCAACGCAAGATTGCCTTTGTGCAAGAGGCCCTGCAGCAGCTCTCCCTGACCCAGGCGCGGGCGGTGGCCCAGCGAGCCGAAATCTGGGGGCAAGACCCGCAGGAACGCGGCAGCTACGATCTGGCCCTGGCCAGAGCCCTGGCAGCGGCAGAGGTTTGCGCCGAGTATTGTCTGCCCCTGCTCAAGGTGGGGGGACGCGCCATCCTCTACCGTGGCCATTGGATCGAGGCAGAAGCCCAAACTCTGGAGCGAGCCCTTTCTCTCCTGGGGGGGAAGCTGATCCACGTCGAAGCCTTCACTACCCCCCGCAGCCACGGGATACGGCATTGCCTGCTGGTGGAGAAAGTTGCCCCCACACCAGCTTACTATCCCCGTCCTCCCGGCATTCCCAAACGCCAGCCGCTGGGCCAAGGCAAGCGCTGCTAACAGTTGGGATCCTTAATTTCCTAGCTCAAAAAAGCTTCTGCAAATTCTTGGAGAAAGATCTTGGACAGGTAGTTTGCAAATGCCGTTGGGGAGACTAAGATGTGGTTGGCATCAGGTTCGGATTGAGCCAATGGTCTAACCAGGTGAGCTTCCGAACTGAGCGCTAAAGGTTAAGGTTCGGAGTTCGCTACGTTATGACCATTTTTGTGGGCAATCTGTCCTTCAAGGCCAGTGAAGAAGATCTGCGGCTTGTGTTTGCCGAGTACGGCACCGTCAAGCAAATTAAGCTGCCGGTAGATCGGGAAACGGGCCGCAAGCGCGGCTTTGCTTTTGTGGAGCTGGAAAACGAGGCCGACGAGCAAAAAGCCATCGACGAGCTGGATGGCGCCACCTGGATGGGCCGGGATCTGAGGGT
>NZ_JANSJH010000031.1:9731-23135 GCF_047462495.1 Synechococcus sp. H55.2
ACGGAGGCCACCAAGACAATGGCCGGGCCGGAGGCGACGTTGAGGTAGTAGCTAGCGTACATCCCCAGCAGGCTAGCGCTGACGCCAAAGAGGGATCCCAGCAGCATTACCTGGTGCAGGCGAGGCGCCAGCAGGTAAGCTGTTGCTGCTGGCGTGATGAGCATGGCCAGCACCAGCAGCACCCCCACCGCCTTCATGCTGGCCACCAGAGTGAGGGAGGTGAGCGCCATCAGCCCCCATCCCAACCCTGCAGTAGGCAGGCCGGCTGCCTTGGCCCCCAGGGGATCGAAACTGTAGAAGGTCAGCTCCTTAAAAAAGAGGGCCACCAATCCCAGCACCAGGACGGTGATGCCCACCACTGTCAACACATCAGCGGCGCTCACCCCCAGGAGGTTGCCGAAGAGGAAGTGGTTGAGATCGATGCGGGCCCGCCGTTGGATTAACGTGATTAAGAGGATCCCTAGGGCAAAAAAAGCAGAAAAGACGATCCCCATGGCCGCATCGGGCTTGAGGGGGGTGGCGGAGCGGATCCACTGGATGAGCAGGGCGCTCAGTAACCCCGCCACGAAGGCACCGACAAAGAGGTTGAGATCCAGCAGGTAGGCAATGGCCAGGCCCGGCAGCAGCGAATGGCTGAGGGCATCCCCCAGGAGGGCCAAGCTTTGCACCAGCAAATAGCTGCCCACCACCGCGCAGAGAACGCCGATGGCCACCGCCACCAGCAGAGCCCGCTGCATAAAGGCAAACCGCAAGGGATCCGCCAGGGTGTGCCAGAGCCCTTCCATACCACCCCTCACCCCCTAGGCAGCTGAGTCCAAGGGCAGGATGCGGCCATAGGCCCGCTGCAACACCTGCGGCTGCAGCACCTGCTGCGGGGATCCCTGGGCAATCAGGACGCGGTTGAGGAGAAGCACCTCATCAAAGTGGGCCAGCGCCTGCCCCAGGTCGTGGTGCACCACCATCACGATATGGCCGGCGTCGGCCAACTCCCGCAAAACCTGAAACACAATGGCCTCGCTGGGCTGGTCGATCCCGGCCAGCGGCTCGTCCAGGGCGTAGATCTCGGCTGCCTGCGCTAGAGCCCGCGCCAAAAACACCCGCTGCTGCTGTCCCCCTGATAGCCGACCGATGGGCCGATCCCGATAGGCCCCCATCCCCACCCGCTCCAGAGCTTGCGCTGCCCGCTCCCGACCTTGCGGACCGATGCGGCGCAACCAGCCGGCAGCTCTCACCTGTCCCATCAGCACCACATCCCACACCGTGGCCGGAAAGCTCCAGTCGATGGCCGACCGCTGCGGCACATAGGCCACCTGCTCCCCCCGCAGCGCCTGGCCGCCGTAGCGCACCTCGCCCCCCTCTTTTGGCACCAACCCCAGCAGCGCCTTGAGAAAGCTGCTTTTGCCAGCCCCGTTGGGGCCCAGGATGCCCGTGATGCACCCTGGCCGGATCTCGGCGCTGATCCGCTCCAACGCCAGCAACTTGCCATAGCGCACCGTCAGATCCCGCACCACCAGAGAGGCCGGACGAAGAGGGAGAGCAATCGCTGGCTTTTTCATTTTCCTTTCATTTTCGCCAAGACCAGTGTACCCTAAGGGGAAACTCAAATAGTGAAACAATTATGAAAACCAAGATCTTTTCTTTGCGCCGCTTGGTGGTGGGGCTTGGCCTGCTGATGGGCGGTTGGACATCTCTGGCCAGCTTGGCTGTGGCACGTCCCCGCGTTGTGGCTACCACCACTCTGATTGCCGATTGGGTAGAGCAGGTGGGTCAAGATCGCATCCAGCTCAGCAGCCTGCTGCAGCCGGGACAGGATCCCCACGTCTATGAGCCGACACCGGCAGATGCCGCAGCTCTCGAGCAGGCGGATCTGGTGTTTTACAACGGCTACAACTTGGAGGCGGGGTTGATTCGTCTCGTCAACGCTGCTGCTCAACGGGCGCGGCGGGTTGCCCTGGCCGAGATCCTCGACCCCATCGTCACCGATGAGGACGGGATCCCGACGCCGGATCCCCATGTATGGGGCAATGTGGAAAACGTCATCCTCATGGTGGAGCTCATTGCCCAGGAGCTGGCGAAACAGGTGCCCGGCGAAGCGGCTTTTTTTCAGGCCAATGCTGCCGCCTATCGGGCGGAGCTGGAAGAGCTCCACGCCTGGATCGCGGAGCAGATTCAGACCATTCCCCCTGCCAACCGGGTTTTGGTGACCACCCACGCTGCCTTTGCCTACTACACCCAAGCCTACGGCCTGAAGATGGGGGGATCCCTCTTGGGGATCAGCACCGAGGAACAGCCCAGCGCCCAGACGGTGGCTCGGTTGGTGGAGGAGATCCGCGCCCTGGGGGTGCCGGCGGTTTTTGCCGAGACCACCCTTAACCCCGCTCTCATCCAGACGGTGGCCGCCGAAGCGGGAGTCCAGGTGGCCGAACAGGAACTGTACTCGGACTCCCTAGGGGAGCCAGGCAGCGGTGCCGAAACCTACATCGCTATGATGCGCCACAACACCTGCACGATTGTGGGGGCCTTGGGCGGATCCCCTGATTGTCCTTGAGGGGCAGAATCGAGGCAGGGGGGCTGAGTTTTGTATGATAGGGGCTCAGACCCTTGTTTTCTTACCGCGTCCATGCCTGCTGCTATCCGTCGCCCGCCCCGTTCCCTCTATTGTGGCCAAGTGCGCCCAGCTCACATCGGCCAGAGTGTCACCCTCTACGGCTGGATCGACCGCCGCCGCGACCACGGGGGGGTGATCTTTCTCGATCTGCGGGATCGCTCCGGCATTGTGCAACTGGTGGCGGATCCCCAGAAGACCCCCCTCTCCTACGAGCTGGCGGGGCAGGTGCGCAACGAATATGTGGTACGGGCAACGGGAACGGTTCAGCGGCGGCCTGAAGACTCCTTTAACCCCCGCCTGGCCACCGGCGAAGTGGAGGTCTACGCAGAAGAGCTGGAAATTCTCAGCCGCGTGGGCAAGCAGCTTCCCTTCAGTGTCTCGGGGGAAGAAGGGGAAGAGGTGCGGGAGGAGATCCGCCTGCGCTACCGCTACTTGGACTTGAGGCGGGAGCGCTTGTCCCGCAACCTGCAACTGCGCCACCAGGTGATCAAGGCCATTCGCCGTTTTCTGGAGGACGAAGAAGGCTTTATCGAGGTGGAGACCCCCATCCTCACCCGCTCCACCCCCGAAGGTGCCAGAGATTACTTGGTGCCCAGCCGCGTCAACCCCGGCGAGTGGTTTGCCCTGCCGCAGTCGCCCCAGCTTTTTAAGCAGTTGCTGATGGTGGCTGGCGTGGATCGCTACTACCAAATTGCCCGCTGTTTTCGGGATGAAGATCTGCGGGCGGATCGCCAGCCGGAGTTTACCCAGTTGGACATGGAGATGAGCTTCCTGGATCAGGAGGCAATCCTGGAGCTCAACGAGCGGCTCATCGGCCACATCTTCAAAACCGTCAGAGGGATCGACCTGCCCCGTCCCTTCCCGCGGCTGACCTACGCCGAGGCTATGGCCCGCTACGGCTCCGACAAACCCGACACCCGCTTTGGGCTGGAGTTGGTGGATGTTTCGGGGGTGTTTCAGGGATCCCGCTTTCAAGTCTTCGCCAAAGCCCTGCAGCAGGGGGGAGTGATCAAGGCTCTGCCGGTGCCCGGCGGCGACGAGAGGATCTCCAACACCCGCATCAAGCCCGGCGGCGATCTGTTCAAGCTGGTTACCCAGTACGGGGCGGGCGGCCTGGCCTTCATTCGGGTGCGCGCCGGCAGCCTCGATACCATTGGTGCCCTCAAGGAAAGCCTTAGCCCTGAGCAGGAGAAGCAGTTGCTGCAGATGACCAACGCCAAGCCAGGGGATCTGCTGCTGTTTGGGGCAGGGCCGGCTGCCGTGGTCAACGAGTCGCTGGGCCGCCTGCGGCTGCACCTGGGGCAGGAGCTGGGCTTGATCCCGGAGAACGCCTTGAATCTTCTCTGGATCACCGATTTCCCCATGTTTGAGTTCAACGCCGAGGAAAACCGCCTAGAAGCCCTGCACCACCCCTTTACCGCTCCCCACCCCGACGACTTGGCCGACCTAAAAACGGCGCGGGCCCAGGCCTACGACCTGGTCTGGAACGGCGTGGAAGTGGGCGGGGGATCCCTGCGCATCTACCAGCGGGAGATCCAGGAGCAGGTTTTCCAGGCCATCGGCCTCACCCCTGAGCAGGCGCGGGACAAGTTTGGCTTTTTGCTAGAAGCCTTTGAGTACGGCACGCCGCCCCACGGGGGCATCGCCTACGGCCTAGACCGGCTGGTGATGCTGCTGGCGGGGGAAGATTCCATCCGCGATGTCATCGCCTTTCCCAAAACCCAGCAGGCCAGGTGTTTGCTCACCGGCGCCCCTGCCGGCGTCGAGCCCAAGCAGCTCAAAGAACTGCACGTGGCTTCCACCTATCAGCCCAGCTAAGGGATCCCTTCTTCTGTGGGAGGATAGATAAACAATGCACCCCTACTCCTTGTTCTCCCTATGCTAGACCTGACCGGAAAAAAAGCCTTGGTAACCGGCATTGCCAACGAGCGTTCTATCGCCTGGGGCATTGCCCAGCAACTGCACAAAGCGGGGGCCAGCCTGGGGGTTACCTATCTACCCGACGAGCGGGATCGTTTCAAGACCAAAGTTCAGCAACTAACCGAGCCCCTACAGCCCGACTTTCTCCTTCCCTGCGATGTGCAAAGCGACCAGCAGATCAACGATCTGTTTCAAGGGGTGGCCCAAAAATGGGGTCAGGTCGATATCTTGGTTCACTGCCTGGCTTTCGTTAAAAAAGAAGAGCTGAGCGGCAACTTTAGCGATATTTCCCGAGAAGGGTTTGCCCTGGCCATGGATGTGAGCACCTACTCCCTGATTGCCCTCTGCCGGGCCGCCAAGCCCCTCTTGAGAGCCGGCAGCAGCATCCTCACCCTCACCTATCTGGGGGGAGTGCGGGTGGTGCCCAACTACAACATGGCCGCTGTCACCAAAGCGGGCCTGGAAACCTGTGTTCGCTACCTGGCGGCCGAGCTGGGCCCTGCCGGGATCCGGGTGAATGCTATCTCTGCCGGGCCCATTCGCACCCTGGCTTCTTCGGCGATTTCGGATTTTCATGCCATGCTGCACGCGGTGGAGGAGAAAGCTCCGCTGCGGCGCAATATCACCCAGCTCGAGGTGGGCAATGTGGCTGCTTTTTTGGCCAGCGACCTGGCCAGCGGCATTACCGGCCAGGTGATCTACGTGGATAGTGGATATAGCATCCTGGGTTTTTAGGCTCTTGGGGATCCCCCTGGCATGAATCGCTTCTCGCCCTTGCAGCGGCTGCTGCTCACCTGGATTTTGATCGTCATTAGCGGCTGGCTGGCCCTACAGGTGGGCCGGCTGTTTGGCCATCTGCTCACCACCATCCTGACGGCGGCGGTGCTGGCCTTTTTGCTCAACTATCCGGTACAGGTGCTGCGGCGCTATCGGGTCAGTCGGGGTTTGGCGGTCACCCTGGTTTTTGCCCTGTCGGTGGTGCTGCTGGCCTTGGTAGGGATCGCCATCGTGCCCATCCTGGCCAAGCAGGTGGTGCAGTTGGGGGCGCGGATCCCGGAGTGGGTGGATACCTTACAAAGCTGGCTGGATCAAATCAGCCTGTGGGCGGCAGAGCGCAACATCAACCTCGGCCAGACAGAGCTGGTGAACACCCTCCTCAACCGCCTGCAGGCCAGCGCCGAAAAAATTGCCGGCCAATCCCTGGACATCCTCCTGGGCACCTTTAACCAGGTGATCGATTTGGTGTTGGTACTGGTGTTGGCCCTCTACATGCTGCTCTACGGCGGCCAGTTTTGGCAGGGGTTGCTCAGCCTCTTTCCCAAGCCCTGGGGGCCGCGCATCGGCGAAGCCCTGGCTCTGAGTTTCCAGAACTTTCTCATCAGCCAGTTGGTGTTGGGGTTCATCATGGCCCTGATGCTGGTGCCAATTTTTGGTTTTTTGCGCGTGCCCTTCGGGCTTTTGTTTGGCCTGTTGATCGGCCTGCTGGAGGTGATCCCGCTGGTGGGAGGCTTTATCGGCATCGGCGCGGCAGCGGTGCTGCTGGCCTTTCAGGATATCTGGCTCAGCCTCAAGGTGGTGCTGGTCTCCCTAATTGTGCAGCAGGTTAAGGATCGGGTCATCGCCCCTCGCCTGATGGGGGAGCTGATTGGCCTCAACCCGGTGTGGATCTTGATCGCCCTGTTGGTGGGGGCGCAACTGGGGGGTATCCTGGGCGTGATCATCGCCATTCCCCTCTCTAGCGTGGTCAAAAGCCTCTACGAGATCGCCCGTTCTGCTGACTTGGCCGCCGAAGAGGGTGGCAAGCTGACCTCTCTTGGCGAAAGCCTTAGGGAAACTCGCCGGGATCCCGCCTTGCCCAAGCCAGAGACCTAGCAGGTCTAGCCCCTTTCTCGCAGACGACTCTTCCAGGCAGCAACCTAGCCCCGATCCCCATCTCCCCTCTCCCTCTGGGAGAGGGGCCGGGGGTGGTCGCGTGAGCGGCGCGGAGCGCTTGGGCCTCTGGGAGAGGGGCTGGGTGTTGTCCTAGCGAATTTTTCCCTCAATAAAAGGCACCTCTAGCACCTTTTCGTGGTGGATGGGGCCATGGCCGAAATAGCCCCCTTCCCCGAACAATTCGCCGTGGTCGGCGGTAACCGTGATGTAAGTGTTTTTGGGAACTAGGTCAAACAGTTGCTCAAAGACCCCGTCCAGGTAGCGCACCGCCTCGATCTGCCGTTGGCGCAGCTCCTCCAACTGGGCAGCGCTGAAAAAGGGGATCCCGGTCTCTTCCCCTTCATCCAGGCGCTTTAACACGCCATTGACCCCAGAGATGCGGGGCCACAGGCCGGGATCCTCATCCGGCAACGCGTAGGGATAGTGGGTTTCGCCCACATTTAACAAGTAAAAGCTGGGGCGATCCGGCTCAAAGCGCAACTGCTCCACCATGGCCGCCATATCGTTGTGCTGGGGCATGAGGCGGTAGGAATCGAAGTCGCGATTGAGCAGGGTGCTGGGGTTGAGCACCGGCAGGGAGACCATGGCGTGGGTGGTATAGCCCAGTTGGTGCTTCAGTAGCGTCGGCAAATAGAGGTGGGGCAGCAGATGCTTGAACTCAATCGGTTGGCGGGTGCCGAGGCGCTCGTTGTAGCGCAAGTAATCCTGCTTGTAGTGTTCGGAAGCAAAGACCTGGGTGGGGCTGGTGTGGGGCAGCAGGCCCATGAGCAGATTGTAATGGGCGGGAGCCGTCCAGGAAGCGTAGCTCCAGCGCTTTTCCAGGGATCCCAACTTGAGCAGATGCTTGGGGTTGGCAGCCAGCAGGCTGTCGAAGCGGCAACTGTCGAGAACGATCAGCAGATAGTTATTCTGTCCCTGGGGTTCCGGTCGAGGGTCGGACTCAGACAAGGGAGCCGCAGAAGATCGCCACCAGTTTAGGAGTCCCATTCCTCTTCCTCCTCGACAGGATAGGGCCGTCGGACGATCCGCCAGTTGGGGGCTGTGGCCGCGTCGCCTTCCTCCTCAGGTTCACCGGGTTCGCGAATGCGTTCCGGCGGGATATTGGAATAGGAATAGCGGCCTGCCTGGGGATCCGGCTCCTCCTCCGGCAGATCCTGAGGCAAATAGTGGTCAGGGGGGATGATCTGCGCTTCCAAGAAGCGCACTCGCTCGATGAGCTGGTTTAACTTGCGGATTGCCTGTCGCTGGAACACCCGGTCATGCAGCCGCCAAGCGCCCACATACAGAAACCCCAAGCCCACTCCTACCCCATAGGCAGTCAACAGCGTCAGCGACAAAGGAATCGCAGCGCCGGCTTGACCGGCCACAACGACCGCTGCTGTGGATCCCCAGTTTTGGACGAGGAAGACGAGCAGGATCAGTATCCACAAGCCCAGGAGTATGGAGCGGATGCTTCTGCTCGCGTCGGCGGAACGGAGTCCTTGCATGGCCTCAACCCTTTCATTACGCTATCCTGCTTCCTCTTCTCCACCGGTCCGGCAGCGGAGAGCTTGGCCGCGCCCCAATCCAGAGGGATGAACCCCCTGGCTTTTCAGAGCAACTGAAGAGATGGGCGGTACAAGATTCGAACTTGTGACCCCTTCCGTGTGAAGGAAGTGCGCTACCACTGTGCTAACCGCCCGTAGGTACTACTTTAGCAGCTATCCGACTAGAGCAGGATTCTATATTATGCGATGATCGCTTGACAACTCCCCGACCTGCTGGCTTGCTTCCGCATAGCGATAGGCAGGAGGATTCTGGGATGATCGAGTGCCCCGCCCCTTACCAAGGCCTGCGGCGGACGGGGCTTGTACCCCAGAGCCAAGGGTCAGCCGTTGAGCCGAAAAGCCGGACGGCCATAGAGATGCGGAGATGTCAGAGATAGCCGGGATCCGGCCTGAGGGCTACAGTAAGGAGCAGGGAGCTGTAGGGTGCTATGGCCTACTCACCGACCGAAGAGGCAATTGCCCTGCTCATCGATCTGGCAGAACGCGGCGAGATCGACCCCTGGGATGTCCAGGTTATCGAGGTTATCGACCGCTTTCTGAGCCGCATAGCCTCCACCAGCAGCAGCCATGACCTGTCTGAGTCGGGACAAGCCCTGCTCCATGCTGCCATGTTGGTCTATCTCAAGGCGATGGCTTTGGCAGAACCGGAAGTAGACGAGGGTGAGCCCAGTCCGGCGGATGTGGAAGCGGATCCCTTGCCAAGCTGGTCTTTGGCGGACTTGGATGGCGTGTTGCAACCCAGGGCGGTGCCGCGTCTTCAACGTAGCCGGCCTGTCACCCTCAAAGAACTCATCGTCCACCTGCAAGAGCTGGAAACCCTGCTGGAGCACCGGCCCGAAGCTGCCCCAAAGCCCCTATCCCAACGGGTTTCTCGCCAGCAAGCGCTGTCAGCCATCACCCAGCTAGCCCACCCGGAGAATCTTTTGGAAACCACCGCCGAGCTGGAGTCGCTGCTGGCTCAACTTTGGCAGCAGGGCCTGACCCAGGTCAGCTTTGCGGCTCTCCAGCAGCACTTTTGCCAAAACGGCAGCAGCGGTGCCATTCACCCCATCCAAGTCTTCTGGTCATTGCTGCTGATGGCTGCCCGCTCCCAGGTAGAGCTGTGCCAAGAGGAGTTCTACGGCCCATTGACCATCCGCCCCTGCCCAATGGGATCCCTCCTCCCCACAGCTCTACAAGCTGAACTCTAGAGAACCACTCTAGTCGTGGTTGCTCTCCCGCTGCCCCTCGACATCCTGCCGGGCACGATCCACCCGTTTGAGATCTTCCCCAGTTGAGCGCACCGGCAGCTCGGCAGGAGTCTCCCGATCCAGGTAGTAGTCCTCGACGAGGCGCTCGCCGCTGGGATGATCTTCCCCTTCCGCGGGCAACAGTGGCGAATGCAGCAATTCAGCAGGGGGACAATCTTCCGAGATGAGCAAATCCGACGTGCTAAGCATTCCCTTGGGAATGGTGGAAAGGCGCTGGGCAACAGCCCCAATGCTTTCCAGACGAATCATCTCCTCCCAAGAGCAGATCTCCTCCTCGTCTTCCGTTTCGTAGCGAACCAGGATGGTATCCCCTTCGATATCGAGGATCTTGGCTCGTTCCAGCCAGCGTCCCTGATCGCGCAGGTAGATCCACACATCCTTGCCTTCGCGGCTGAGTTGATAGATCCTACGATGAAGCACGGTCCCCTCCTGAAGTGAAAGATCCGGGTGAGTTGTGGGGGCTACCCAGCTCATCCCTCCATCTTAGCGGCTGCATACCGAGGCTGTATGCTTTTCCACAGGGCAGCCAGAGCCTTTGCTTCTGAGGTGTTGGTTCTTCAGGAGGAGGAAGGGCGCCACCAAAGCACCTGTTGACTTAGCGTGACTGGGGATCGCCAGCCTATCGAGATATGGTTATTTCAAATAGCAATGCAACGGTTTGTTACGTCGTTATTGCGACGCAACGCTGTCGCGAAGGTGCCGCCCTAACTCCCCTCTCCCTCCGGGAGAGGGGCTGGGGGTGAGGGATATCCCTCCGGGAGAGGGGCTGGGGGTGAGGGTGGGAGTGAGGAACACTTGGGGAGTGTCTTGATCTGGTTTGAAGTGGCCATACCATGCGCATTGCCATTGTCGGGTTGGGGTTGATCGGCGGATCCCTGGCCCTCAAGCTAACCGAAAAGGGATATCCCGTGTGGGGGATGAGCCGCACCCCGGCCACCTGCCAACAGGCTCTGCAACGGGGCGCTGTTCAAGGCTGTGGAACCGAGTTGGCCCAGTTGGCCCGCTTTGACCCTCAAGTGGTGCTGATCTGCACCCCTTTGGATCAGGTGTTGGCCACCCTAGCCGCCTTGGTGCCTTATCTATCGGCAGAGACCGTGGTGAGCGATGTCGGCTCGGTTAAGCAGCCCATTGTTGCTCCGGCAACCGAACTGTGGCCTTTGTTCGTGGGAGGGCACCCCATGGCCGGCAAAAGCCTACAAGGGATCCAAGCGGCAGAAGCCGGCTTGTTTCGGGGGCGGCCTTACGTGCTCACTCCCATCGCCAAGACCCAACCGCAAGCTCTTGCTGCCATGAAAAAACTGGTGGCTGCTGTTGATGCAGAAGCCGTTTGCACCGATCCCGCGCGACATGACCAAGCGGTGGCCTGGATCAGCCACTTGCCGGTGATGGTCAGCGCCGGTTTGATCGCAGCCGTCAGCCAAGAGGCGGATCCCGCCATTCTGCATTTGGCTCGCACCCTAGCCAGCAGCGGATTCCGCGATACCAGCCGTGTTGGCGGAGGGATCCCGCAATTGGGTTTGGAGATGGCCCGCCACAATCGGCAGGCGCTGCTGACTACCCTGTGCAGCTACCGAGCGCAGTTGGGACAGATAGAACGGTTGATCGAGGGTGAAAGGTGGGACGAATTGCTGCTGGTGCTGCAACGAACTCAGCAGGAATGGCAGCAGTTCCCGGTTAACCAGCCCCGCAGAGTTCCTCAAGACCTGGGCAATGAGGAAGGGTAGCGGGCGCAGCTCCGGTGGGGTTGGGGACGTTCGTGCTACTTTGGGCTTGTGTTGGACGGATTGAGCTTATGTCGAGTACGGCCCAGCTTTGGCTCTACCACCTGGAACAATGGGCAACCCAGCTTGTCCAGAGTCAACTGCAGCACCTCTCTCCCGTCAGCCTGCTGGCGGTGGGCCTGGCCGGCTTGCTCACCAGTCTTTCCCCCTGCACGCTATCGATGCTGCCGGTAACCATCGGCTATATCGGCGGCTACACCCCCAACCCTGATGAAGGGGCCGGAAAAGTGCGTCGGCACATCTGGGCCCAATCTTTGGGTTTTGCGGCTGGGGTGGCTTTTACCCTGACCCTGCTGGGTTTAGGGGCAGCTTTGCTGGGCCGCGTTTACGGACAGACGGGATCCTTTTGGCCTACTGTGGTGGGGGGAGTTGCTATTTTGATGGGGCTCAACCTGCTGGAGGTGATTCCCCTGCGCTTTCCCGCTTGGTTCAACCGGTTGGAGATCCCCGGCGAATGGCCCAGGTTAGGCCGGGCAGTGTTGCTGGGATCCACCTTTGGCCTGGTGGCCTCTCCCTGCAGCACGCCGGTTTTGGTGGCTTTGCTGGCTTGGGTTTCCACCACGGGGCAGCCCTGGGTGGGGGGCGGGTTGCTGCTGGCCTATGCGCTGGGGCTGGTCTTGCCGCTGCTGTTGGCAGGGGTGTTTGCCGGCTCGCTCAAGCAACTGCTGGCCCTGCGGCGCTGGTCGGGCTGGTTCACCTATGCCAGTGGCGTGGTGTTGGTGGGCTTTGGTACCGTGACGATCCTCTCCGCTTGGGCCTGAGGGATCCCTGCCGCTACAGGCTAAGATGGGGCTGCCCTCCAGTTGGGAGCGGCATCCAAGTCTTGAGCTAACAACTTCCCATGGTTATCCACCCTCTTCCGCTGTTGCGGCGGTATTGTCGCCATGAGCTGCTGCCGCTGCTGGCGGATCTGCGCCTAGCCATCGGCCTTCTCTTGGCGATTGCCCTTTTGAGCGCCCTGGGCACGGTGATCGAGCAAGAGGAAACGGTGGCCTTCTACCAGGCTCACTATCCTGAGCATCCGGCCCTGTTTGGCTTTCTCACCTGGCGGCTGATCCTCAAGCTGGGGTTGGATCACGTCTATCGCACCCCTTGGTTTCTGGCCCTGTTGATCCTCTTTGGCAGCAGCCTGGCCGCCTGTTCTTTCACGCGCCAGTGGCCGATGCTCAAGGTGGCCCGTCGCTGGAGCTACCTCACCCGTCCTTCCTCCTTCCAGCGGCTGCCCTTTTGGGCCTATCTGCCCCAACGCTCCCTAGAGGGGTTGCCGCAGCGGTTGCGCCAACGGGGTTATGCGGTGTTTGAGGAGGGATCCCGGCTCTACGCCCGCAAGGGGCTAATCGGACGGTTCGGCCCCATCTTGGTGCACGTCAGCCTGCTGCTGATCCTGTTGGGGGCCATCTGGGGCAGCATCGGGGGCTTTAAGGCCCAGGAGCTGATCCCCAGCGGTGGGGTTGCCGCCATTGAACATGTAACCGGGGCAGGGGATCTGGCTCATCTGCCCACCTGGCAAATTCGGGTTAACCGCTTCTGGATCGACTATGCCCCCGACGGACGGGTAAAGCAGTTTTACTCAGATCTCTCGATTCTGGATGGGGGACAGGAGGTCAAGCGCCAGACCATCTCTGTCAACCATCCCCTCTCCTACCGCGGCGTGACCCTCTACCAAGCCGACTGGGGCATCGACAGCATCCGCATCCGCCTCAACAACAGCCCCTCCTTCCAAATTCCAGTGGTGCCGGTGCCCACCCAGGCGGGCAGCAAGCTCTGGGGCGCTTTTGTGCCCACCCGACCGGATCTAAGCGAGGGCTTGACGCTGTTGTTGCCAGATTTGCAGGGGACGGCCCTGCTCTACGACACCCAGGGCCAGTGGGTAGGATCCCTGCGCCAGGGCATGAGCCTGGCCCTCGACGAAGTGGCTCCGCAGCGCTTTCCCAACCCCCTTACCCTGCACCTAGATGAGGTTATCGGCGCCACCGGCCTGCAAATGAAATCGGATCCAGGGATCCCTCTTGTCTATCTTGGCTTTGGGCTGCTGATGCTGGGGGTGGTGATGAGCTATTTCAGCTACAGCCAAGTTTGGGCTCTGGAGACGGAAGCAGGGCTTTACCTGGGGGGCAAAACCAACCGCGCCCTGGTGACCTTCGAGCGGGAGTTTGCCCACCTGGTGGAGCAGCAACTGCTCTCCTCTCCCCCTTCTCCGGCAAAAGAACTCAATCCCGCCGCTCGCGTCAGCGGGACGGAGTCCTTAGCCAACGGCTAGCCTACCCAAGTGGCGTCTGTTTGACCAACAACACTGCCCAGGGTTATCTAGCTCCCCTCTCCCTCAGGGAGAGGGGCTGGGGGTGAGGGAGTCCCTCAGGGAGAGG
>NZ_JANSJH010000032.1:0-13839 GCF_047462495.1 Synechococcus sp. H55.2
TATTCGCACCCTGGATGGCACCGATATTCGCGGCGAGGTATTCCTAGAAGGGACGAAGTTCGAGCGACGGGTTTCCAGCCTGCTCAACGACGAGCGCACGTTTGTCCCCTTAACCGACTCGGAAATGTTCATCAACGGACACCGCGTCGCCCATGCCGACTTTATCTGCGTCAACAAAAACGCCATTTCCTACGTTCTGGAAGAATAGCCTGGCTTGAACCGTCAATCGAGTCGTTTGGGTTGTCCCCCAACCTCTGGGGTGGCTCTCTCCCAGTACGATGCCAGCGGCGGTAGGATGAAACAGAGCTGGCCCCAAGCACTTCCAGCCGCTGACCCGATGAGCAGCACCCGTTATCCGTTTGAGCGTGTTCGCGACCACTTGCTCTTTCAGTCCTTGGCAGATGCTGAGTGGAAGGCATTGACGGCTGCCCTACTGCCCAGTCGCTTTTCTCCCGGCCAGGTAATCTTCCAAGAAGGGGATCCCAGCAGCGACCTGTACGTAGTTCTCAGCGGGATCGTGGAGCTGCGGCGCCAGTACATGCGCTATCCCGGCGATTACTGGCTGGCAACACTGCATGCTGGGCGCGTGTTTGGAGAACTTTCCTTGCTGACGGGGCGGCGGCGCTCCTTTACCGCAGTGAGCCTAACCGAGGTGCAAACCCTGCGCCTCTCCAGCGAAGGGCTGCTCCTATTGCCCCTGGAAGTCCAGGTGAAGCTTTACCGCGCCTGGACCCAGATCATCGGCGAGCGCCTCTTTTGGCTCGACAGCATGTTCGCAGATCTCCTGGAACAACGGGGGGCGGAAAATGTCGCCTCGGCTATGGCCCTGCTGCAGCAGCGCTATCCTGCTTGAGGAAAAAGAACCCCTGCCGGCAGGCTGGGATCCCTAGAATCAAGGTTCTGGCGCTCCTACAAAGAAGCCAAAAATCAAGCGGTGGGATCCCAAATTTTATCTTCAGAATAGCCAGGGCTTGCGGTATTATGTGCTAAGCAGCAGCTCCCGAAGCATTTCAAGCAGCGAGGTTAAGAGCAGTGGTCAGGGTAGCCATCAACGGATTCGGTCGCATCGGTCGCAACTTTTTGCGTTGTTGGCTGGGGCGCTCCCAGTCCAACTTGGATATTGTTGCCATCAACGACACCTCAGACGCTCGCACGGCTGCCCATCTGCTCAAGTACGACTCCATCCTCGGGCCGCTGCAAGGGGCGGAAGTAGAGGCCGCCGAGGGTGGCCTGCTGGTTAACGGCAAGCATATCCACGTGGTTTCCGATCGCAACCCCAGCAACCTGCCCTGGAAAGAGTGGAAAGTGGATCTTGTTATTGAGGCCACAGGTGTTTTTGTAGACTACCAGGGTGCCTCTAAACACATAGAGGCGGGAGCCAAGAAGGTGGTGATCACGGCTCCGGCCAAGGGAGGCGACATCCCTACCTTTGTGTATGGCGTCAACCAACACACCTATGACCCGGTGCGGCACAACATTGTCAGCAACGCCAGTTGCACCACCAACTGCCTTACCCCCCTCCTCAAAGTGCTGCTGGACAAGTTCGGCGTCCTGCGGGCTACGATGACCACCACCCACAGCTACACCGGCGACCAGCGGATTTTGGATGGTGGCCACCGCGATCTGCGACGGGCGCGGGCGGCGGCGCTGAGCATGGTGCCCACTACCACCGGGGCGGCCAAGGCAGTAGCGCTGGTGATCCCCGAACTGAAGGGCAAGCTGAACGGGGTGGCAGTACGGGTTCCCACGCCCAATGTGTCGCTGGTGGACTTGGTGGTGCAAACAGAGCGGCGTGTGATTGCCGAAGAGGTGAACGCGGCTCTCAAGGAAGCTTCAGAGACCACGATGAAAGGGATCATTGCCTACTCCGATATCCCCTTGGTCTCCATCGACTATCGCGGCCACGACTGCTCGGCGATTGTGGATGCGGAGATGACCAGTGTGCTGGACGGGGATCTGGTGAAGGTGATGGCCTGGTACGACAACGAGTGGGGCTACTCGCAGCGGGTGCTGGATCTGGCTGAATACATGGCTGCTCACTGGGTTGAGTAGGCTGTTGTTTCCTGTCTCAATCCCTCAGAGGCGGAGAGGGAGAATTCGGCAAAAACTTGCCAGCGCTTGCCGTCATGGCTGAGGAGGGTGAGAGCGGAGGCGAGAAAGGATCCCTGGAAAGGGCGAGTTTTGAACTGTGGCCAGGCGGTGCGAAACTGGGCCGGGCTGAGATCCCGAAAGACCACAGTCATGTGGGGGACAAAGGGACGAGCTGGGGTAGGGGCCGGCTCTGGCTTAAGCAGCAGATTCATGTGGCGCTGTGTCTTGGCCTGGAGCTGTTGCAGCTCAGGGGAGGGCTCGACGTGGATATAGATAACCCGTGGCGCGAAGGCACCGAAGCCGCGGAGCTCAACAGCAACCGGAGCCTGCTCCTTGGCAAATTCTCCCAGGGATCCCGTCAGGGCTGGCAGCTCAGCAGTGGGCCACTCGAAAGGAGGCACCAGGGTAATGTGAGGGGGCGAGCGCAGGGCTGCGCGGCTGGCAAATTGCTCGGCAAACTGTTGTTTGATGGCGGTCACTTGCTCCTGCAAGTCTGCCGGGGGTAGGAGGGCGAGAAACAGCCGCTGTTGGGGAGCGTCGTTCACCATTGCTGGACAGGTGAGGGACCTGTATTATCCAGGCTAGGACAGCCCAGCCCCAGACCTCTACCCCATTCCCTAAGGGTCAGAGGGTTTGTCGGGATGCCCGGCATCTTCTTTAGCCACTCATATTCTCATATAATTATCTAGCGATTATCTAGTGGCAGTAGGCTAGAGGGATCCTCTATGACCCAGCTTTCCGCTCCCGTTCCCACGCCGGCAACCGCATCTTCAGAACCTCAGCCGGCTCCGCTTCCGTCTTACCATTGGCATCTCTTTCTCTGCGCCGACCAGACCAAGCCCAAGTGCTGTGAAAAAGCCGTCGGATTGGAAGCCTGGGACTATTTGAGATCGCGGATCAGGGAATTGAACCTGGAAATCCAAGGCGGCAGCTCCCTGAGAGTACACCGCACCAAGGCCAACTGCCTGCGCGGGTGTGACTATGGCGTTCCCGGCCCGGTGTTGCTGGTGTATCCCGGTGGGTTTTGGTACCACTCGGCCACGCCCCCGGTGATAGAGCGGGTGCTGCAAGAGCATATCCTGGGCGGGATCCCGGTGGCCGAGTATCTGGTAGCCCAAGATACCCTCAGCGCCCCTGATCCAAGAGAGCGTGGATAGCCTGCACGTACTCTGCCGTCGCCTGTTGCAAATCAGCCTTATCACTGGAAGCAGGGGGGGGGATCACCTTGCCGATGCGCACCGTGATGGGGCAGAACAGCCGCGGCCAGCGGGATCCCTTGGGCAGCACCTTCTCGGTACCCCAGAGGGCCACGGGGAGCAGAGGTGTCTGGGTGCGCGCTGCCACCAAGGCAGCCCCCAGGTGAGGCTGGGGAATGCGGCCATCGGGGGTGCGGGTGCCGTTGAGAAAGATCCCCACCGCCCATCCCCGCGCCAGGGCTGCTTCCGTGGCTCGCAAGGCAGCGCGGTCAGAGCCGCCTCTCTTGACCGGGTAGGCCCCGTAGAGCCGGATCACCTGCTTCAGCGCTGGCACCCGAAACAGCTCTTCCTTGGCCATGAAGGCTACAGGGCGGCGCACTGCATTGGCCACCAGCGGCGGATCCAAGTGGCTGGCATGGTTGCTGACAATGATCAGGGATCCCTGGCGAGGCACGTTTTCCTGGCCATAGGTGCGGCCAAAATACAGTCCCCGAAACAGCGGATTGACCACCAGCCACTTGAGCAGCCAGTAGGCCAACCAATCCTGGCGGCGATAGCCCATCTGGACGATTTCCCAACTTAGGGGTAGCTCCCTCTTTGAGTGTAGGGGAAAGCGGGGGATCCCCAGCGACTTTGGAGATAGGTTTTCCTGAGACCTTCACTTAGGGTGGGATGCGGTGAGGGCCAGGAGTATGTCACCTCTCCAGATCAGGATCCTCGCCCAAAGCCCGCAACCTTTCCGCCAGACGCTCAGCCCGTTGGCGCTCCTGTTCGGCTCGTTGGCGCTCCAGCTCAGCCCGCTGGCGCTCCCGCTCGGCCCGCTCATCTCCCGTCAACAGCAACTGCCCTTGGGCGTCGCACCAGCGCAGCCAGCGGGCTTGTTTCCCCTCGAAAACTCCGTCCCACAGCCTCAGGCCCAGCTCCACCTGTTCCAGCCAGGTCTCGGTCATTTCCGCATAGTGGCGGCCTCGCAGCTCGAAAATGCGCAGCTCCTCTGGCCCCAGCTCGTGGTTGGGATCAAAAACCGCGTAGTAGCTGACCCGCATCTGCTCGTAGCGACTGAGCTTGCCCCCTAGCTCGTCGCCTTCGCGGTTGGAGACAATCTCAATCACCACATCCGGCGGCTTGTCAAATTGCCAGAGCAGATAGCACCGGTTCTGCTTCTCCCACCATTGTTCCGGCACCGTGACATCCAGGCTGAGAAAAACATCCGGCACGATGGGAGGTCGGTTAGGGGTGGTGTAGATGCCCACATTGGCTGCTGCCAGGAAGGTTTTGTGGGGCAGAGAGCTGTAGAGTGCCCCCGTCAGGAGACGCTGCTGCTTTTCAGAGGCAAAGTTATCCACCGGGGTATCGTCCTCAGTGACCAGATCAGCGATGTCGGGCAGCAGCAGTTCAGTATCCATGGGCGAAGGCAGTCGGGGATGTCGACATCTTAGCCGTTTCCCCTACTTTTTGCCGCAGAGGACAAGGGCGGCAAAGCTGGCCGCTCTCCAGAAGGGATCCCGCCCGGAGAATGGGGTATCACGGCAAAAGGGATCTCTTTGAGGAAGAACCTTGAACTGTGACGTTTTGGTGATTGGCTGTGGCGTGGTGGGCTGTGCCATCGCCTACGAGCTGTCTTCCGCAGGGCTATCAGTGGTTGGGATCGACGCCAAGGATCCGGCCTCAGGCGCCACGGGCGCGTCACTGGGGGTGTTGATGGGGATCTGCAGCCGCCAGCCGGATGGGGAGGTGGTGCAGTTGCGCCTGAAAAGCCTGGAGCAGTTTGATCCCTTGATTGCCCGGCTGGAAGCGGACTTGGGTCGGAATTTGCCCGTCAATCGGCACGGCATCCTCAAGCTCCTTCGGGAGGAGGAAGTGGACGCTTGGCAAGCAACCCTGGCGGCTCGGCGGCAAGCAGGTTACCGCCTGGAGCTGCTTAGCCCCGGCGAAGTGGGATCCCTGCAGCCGGGTTTGCGCAGCGACCTGGCGGGGGCCCTCTACTCGCCCCAGGATCGCCAAGTCCAACCCAAGCTCCTCACTCAGGCCCTCTTGGAAGCAGCCCAGCGCAAGGGATCCCGCTTTTTCTTCCATCAGCCGGTTCAGAAGATCCAGCGCAGCCCGGATCCCCCCTTTCGCCTGCAGGCAATTGATACGCCCGCCCTCACCTTCTCGGCAGGCTATGTCGTTCTCGCTGCCGGCCTGGGCAGCTCCCCTTTGGCTGAGAAGCTGAGGTTGCAGATGCCGTTGCAGGCCGTCAAGGGCCAGGCCCTGCGGGTCAAAGCGCCTAGGATCCCCCTGGGGCCGGTGGTCAGCGACGAGGATCTGCATCTGGTCCCCCTGGGCGATGGATCCCTGTGGGTGGGGGCAACCGTGGAGTTTCAGGCCCCCCATCCCCAGCCGACGCTGCTGGCGCTGCAAGATCTGCTGGCCCGCGCCATCCGGCTCTGCCCGGCTTTGGCCGAAGCGACTTTGTTGGAGCACTGGGCCGGCCACCGCCCTCGACCGGTGGGGCAGCGCGCCCCCATCCTGGGGCCGGCTCCCGGCTATGTCAATCTTTTTGTTGCCACTGGCCACTACCGCAATGGAGTGTTGCTGGCCCCGATTAGCGCCGCCGTCCTGAGAGATTTGGTGCTGAAAGGGAAAACAGCCCTCTGCGATCTAAGCGCTTTTGCCCCAAGACCTAAACAGGGCTGAGCGGGCCTATCCCCTGAGGGAGGCGGACTTATGTCAGAATAGAAGGCTGCCCGGCTCAGGCCGGGCCAGCGTGTGACCTGTCGAGTCCTGCAAAGGAGAAGAGAGCCTTGCCGAAGTTCGCCCTAAAAGCCCTGTGGCTAGAAAACGACTTGGCTATTGCTGTGGATCAGGTGGTGGCCAAAAACCGCAGCCCCCTCACCCACTACTTTTTCTGGCCTCGGGATGACGCTTGGGAGCAGCTTAAAGCTGAGCTGGAGAGCAAAACTTGGATCAGCGAGGAAGATCGCATCACTCTGCTCAACCAAGCCACCGAACTCATCAACTACTGGCAAAACGGCGGACGCAACCGCCCCATCAGCGAAGCCCAGGCCCAGTTTCCCGACATCCTGATCGGCGGCAACTCCTAAGCCTCTCGGCCACAACCTGACCCCGGATCTGTCCCACCTTGCTGAGTCTCCCAGTTTTGGGCTAGATTGGCACTCAGGAGTTTAGAGTGCTAACTTTCTGTTGGCTGAGCCGATGGATTCTTCCACTCCGCCCGGCAGCACTCGGCACAGGTAGCCCAGTCGAAATTACGAGGATCGCGGATTTTATGGCAAAACGGATTCTGTTTAGAGAAGAGGCCCGCAAGGCGCTGGAGCAGGGCATCAATCAACTGGCGGATGCGATCAAGGTTACGGTTGGCCCCAAAGGGCGCAACGTGGTCTTGGAGAAGAAGTTTGGTGCCCCCCAGATCGTCAACGATGGGGTCACGATTGCCAAAGAAATCGAGTTGGCGGATCCCTTGGAGAACACCGGTGCCCAGTTGATGCGGGAAGTGGCCTCCAAGACCAACGATGTGGCCGGGGATGGTACCACCACTGCCACCATCTTGGCCCAGAGCATGGTGCGGGAAGGGCTGAAAAACATTTCAGCGGGTGCCAACCCTGTGGCCTTGCGGCGCGGCATTGAAAAGACCACCGCCTACTTAGTGGAGCAAATTGCCGCCCATGCCAAGCCTGTGGAAGGCCGCAAAACCATTGCGGAAGTAGCCACCATCTCTGCCGGCAATGACAGCGAGGTGGGGGAGATGATTGCCAAGGCCATGGATGCCGTGGGGCGAGAGGGGGTGATCACCGTCGAGGAATCCAAGTCCTTGGAGACGGAATTGGAAGTTGTAGAAGGGATGCAGTTCGACCGCGGCTACATTTCCCCCTATTTTGTTACCGACACCGAGCGGATGGTGGCCGAATACGAAAATGCCTATCTGCTCATCACCAGCAACAAGATCTCCAGCCTGCAAGATTTGCTGCCCATCCTGGAGCGGGTGGCCCGTGAAGGTCGGCCTCTTTTGGTCATCGCAGAAGATGTGGAGGGAGAAGCGCTGGCCACTCTGGTGGTCAACAAGCTGCGGGGGGTGCTCAACGCGGTGGCGGTCAAGGCTCCGGCTTTTGGGGATCGGCGCAAGGCCATGCTGGAAGACATTGCCATTCTCACCGGCGGGCAGCTCATCTCCGAGGATCTGGGCATCAAGTTGGAGAACGTCACCCTGAACATGATGGGGGTGGCCCGCAAGATCACCGTCACCAAAGATAAAACGACAATCGTCACCGATGGCAGCACCAAAGCGGCGGTGGAGAAGCGGGTGGCCCAAATTCGCAAGCAACTGGAAACCACCGATTCCGAGTACGACCGCGAGAAGCTGCAGGAGCGGATTGCCAAGTTGGCCGGTGGGGTGGCGGTGATCAAAGTGGGGGCTGCCACCGAAACAGAGCTCAAAGACCGCAAGCTGCGCATTGAGGATGCCCTGAATGCCACTCGAGCGGCGGTGGAAGAAGGGATCGTTCCCGGCGGTGGGGCGACGCTTTTGCATCTGGCCAAAGGGATCCCGGCTTTCAAGGCAACCTTGAAGTCGGAAGAGCAGGTGGGGGCAGAGATTGTCTACCGGGCTTTGCAGGCTCCGCTCTATCAGATTGCCCACAATGCCGGTCTGGAAGGGTCGGTGGTGGTGGAAAAAGTTCTGGAGAAGGAGATGCCTTTTGGCTTCGATGCCCTGACCGGAACCTATGTGGACATGTTTGCTCAGGGGATCGTGGATCCGGCCAAGGTGGTGCGCTCGGCGTTGCAAAACGCGGCTTCCATAGCCGGAATGTATCTCACGACCGAAGCGATTGTGGTGGAAAAACCTGAGCCCAAACCGGCAGCCCCGACGGCTGGCTCCGGGGGCATGGGTATGATGTAGCCCCTCAAACGTACGCTCCGGCCCTGGGAGAGGCGGCTTAGTCTTGGATGTACTCCGCGCCGGAGAGCAGGGCAGCTTCGGCCTTCTGAAACTCCCGTCCCAGGTAGGCCGCATGGCTGAGCTGAGAGACAACCCTCTCCTGCTCTTTTTCGAAGATCTGCACACACAGTTCTTTGGCCGTGCGTCCAACATACACCCGTTCAGGGGAGCGATTGACGGAGCCCCTGGCCGGGATCACTGCTCCTGTTTCCGGATCGGTGGCCAGCCCCCGCTCGTTAATTACAGTGCGGTAGTACTTGGCGCAAATCAGGTTCTGCTCCCGATCCAGGTAGATGACAAAGTAACCCGCCGGATCCAGCTCCAAGGGCCGGCGGGAGAGATGGTCGTCAAGGCTGCGCATCTGCTCGCTCAGGGGCGTGGAGGAAGGAAGCATAGAACGGCTGACCCAAGACCGCAAGAGAGAAACGTAGCCGAGGCTACGTTTGCCTGCCTTCATTGTGACAGATGAAGCTGCTTTTTGGACAACCTCGGTCCTGGCGGATGGATCCTGTCTTGGGCTAGCGGGGGGCCACTCGATAAAATCGTGTGGTCGTCACCCACTGGTCGGAAGGGATCCCTTCGACGACAATGGCGCGGGCGATGGCACTGCCCAATTGGGATCCCCGCACCCGCACATCGGCAAAGGAGCCACTCTGCTCAAAAGAGGCGATCTCCTGGAAGTTCAGCGGACGGGGAGAGGCTACGGCCAACACCTGGGCTTGGCCGAAAGGTGGAGCGATGGTCAACCGGTAGCTGGCCCCCGGCGGTGGAAAGGTACGCACTTCTCCGGCCCGCAGAAACTCGTTCCCGCCGGAAAAGCGGTTGGGCAAAATCAGATGGGTGCGGCCATCGGCTTGGATGCTGAACAGATAGACGTAGGCATCGCGGTTGGTGCTCAGGGTAATGGCAATCGGTTCTCCAGGCCGGTAGATGGGGTTCGACCCGCGCCGATCCAGCTCCAAATTGACCTGCAAGTCAGAAGGAACGGGGTTGACGATGATGGAGCGGGTGCCAATCTCCAACTGAGCAGTGTCGGCCAGTTGCAGCCTTTGCAAGGGGGGGTAAATGCCCAAGGTTTGCGGAAAAACAGCGGTGGCCGGAGCTACAGACAACCCCAGAGCCAAGGGTAGGAAAAGCAGTTTGGCGTTCATTGTTCAACACCGGATCAAGGGTTATGTTCATCCTAGGAACGGGCCCAGGTGGAGCGGCTCAGGCTTTGCGCAATCTCCAATCTCCTGCCGCGGCAGTTTCTCCTACTGCAGATGGCATCACCGAGGGGAAAAAAACGCTGCAGCGGCGAGGGCACGGCTCCCTTCTCGGCATCTGGAGGAACGTAGCTGAGAAGGGCTAAGCTGCAAATAAGGGATCCCTTCCTCGCGCCAGATTCCAAGTCAACCCCCAACCGGCTTATGGCTCACGACAGCTACCAAGAGGGCATCGCGGCGGTACAAGCGGGAGATTTCCAGTCGGCCATGCGGGCGTTTCGGCAAGCAGTTGCTGCCGACCCAACCCACACCGAAGCTCGGTACAAGCTGGCCTGGGTGCTGGGTATGAGCGGCTACCTGGATCCGGCCTTGGCAGAGCTGGAAGCCGTTTTGGCGGCAGATCCCAACCATGTGGCAGCCCATTACAATCGAGGGGCCCTCCTGTTGCAAAAGGCCCAACTGGAAGCAGATGAGGATGGCCAAATCGAGCTATCCGTTCTGCAGCAGGCGGAAGCAGCCTTTCAAGCGGTGATGCGCTTGGATCCCACCGATCAACGAGCCTTTGCTTTTCTCAATTTGGTCAGGCGGGCCATTCGCAACCACCAGCCGCCCACCCAGGTCTCTAGCGGCAGTGGCGGGTAAACCCCTGCACCAGGGCTTCAATTGGCGCAATGCTGGGATCCCCGAGTTCGGCCTCTGCTTCTTGAGAGACCTGTCGTACCACTTCTGGGGGCAACTGCAGCCTATCCACCAACTGCCGAAAGGCGTCCAGCTCTTCCAGATTCACCACGGGTTCTTCCGGGCTGCGGGCGCTGGCCGCAATCACCAGGTAGCCCAACTTGAGGATGAGACGCTTCTCGGCCTCATCGTTGACTTTGGACAGCACCTCTGCCAACGGGACTTGCTGCACCAAATACTGGCGGATCTCCTGCGCTAAGCTGGCCTGCTGGCCGGGATGCGAAGCAAAATGCCGCGAGAGTTGCTGGGCGATGAGCTCCACTTCCGCAACCTCCAGCGCGCCATCAGACCAGGCCATCGCGGTGACAGCTCGCAGCAGATTCATTTGCTTGGGGGTAATGCCGGGCGGGGATGGAGTGAGCATATATCCTCCTGGGGTGGCTCATCTGCCAGTTTAGAAGCGGATCCCAGACCATTTCGGTTAAGTTTGGTGTCTGCTCGATGGCTCTTTCCAACCCGATTCAGACACTCACTTCCTGCTTCACCCCGGCCCCTCTCCCCAAGAGAGAGGGAAGCGCTTGGGCGTCCTACCAGTCGCATGCTCTGTGTAGCCCAAGGCGCAGGGGCAACGCATCGGAGAATGAGTCTCTTGGCTCAATCAGCCGGTGAACCCGAATCTAGCCCGCGGAACTGCTCCCACTGAGCGGGGGTAAAGGTGCGCAGAGCCAAAGCATGGAGGCGGCCATCCTGTAAATAGGTTTTCAAGGCCTCATTCACCAGCCGATGCTGCTTGATCAGGGGCAGGCCCTGAAATTGCTCGGCCACTACAATGGCCTGAAAGTGGCTGCCATCGCCGACAGTGTCTTCCACCTGCACCCTTGCGCCGGGCAGGGCAGCCTGTAGCAACGCCTCGATTTCTCGTGGATCCATGCGCTGTTGTCCCCATGGTCTGTTCAAATGTGTGCCGGAGCTCAAGATCCCGTTTCGGATCTCAACCTGCTCATCCATCACCCTAGACGCTTCTGGGGCAAAACGGGATCCCTTCCTCTGCTCTGCAGGTGGGATGGCTCAGAACCAGAACCTCGGTGATGGGACCGCGTTTGTGGCCCTGGCAGTTGATGGCACGGCTGGCAACGATGGTTTGGATGGGGTAATCCCGGTACAGCTCCCGCACAAAGGGGCAATCGGAATTGGAGAGCAGCACCTGCACCCCTCGGTCGGCCAACGTCCCAAATACCTCTCGCAGGCGGATTTGTTCGGTTTCGCCAAACGCAAACCGGCTGTAGGCGGTGAAGCTGCTGCTGGCAGACAGCGGATGGTAAGGAGGATCCAGATAGACAAAATCTCCGGGTTCGGCCCGTTCCAGCACCTGCCAAAACGGCTGCACCGCGATCTCTACGCCCTGTAAAACTCGTGCCACGGCCCGCAGGTTCTCCGCGTCGCAAATGCGGGGATGACGGTAACGGCCCAGAGGGACATTAAACTCTCCCCGCGAGTTTTCCCGGTAGAGGCCGTTGAAACAGGTTTTGTTTAGGTAAATCAGCCGTGCCGCCCGTTGCACCGGATCCGCAAAACGAGTTGCGCGGATCGTGTAGTAGTGCTCCCGGCTGTGGTGGGCTTGGTGGTGGCTGAGCAGAGCAATGATCTCCTCCACCCGATCCCGCAGGCAGCAATATACATTCACCAGCTCAGGGTTAATATCCGACAACACAAAGCGCCGAGAACCCGGGATCCCTTGGGCCAGATGAAAAAAGACCGCTCCACCCCCCAAAAAGGGCTCGTGATAGGTGTTCCAGTTGCGCGGGAAAAAGGGTTCGTATTGGCTGAGCAGTTGCCCTTTCCCCCCTGCCCATTTTAGGAAGGGACGCGCTCGAACGGCTGGTGCTGCCGGGGCGGGGTTTGGACTCCCGCGTTCTTCCCAACGCAAAGCCCCGCCTTTGCTCGGGCTGAGGCCGTGAACGGGCGGACAAGGGTAGGAAGGTATCTGGCCGTTCATTGGTGTTTACTTTTTTACCTTCTAAGTGCTCCGCGCTGCTAGCGCCCTCACCCCCGGCCCCTCTCCCGGAGGGAGTCAGCCCTCACCCCCGGCCCCTCTCCCGGAGGGAGAGGGGAGTTAGGGGTAGCGCTCCGCCTCGCCAGTGCGTTCGCGGCGGCGTTGCGTAGCAATAACGACGTAGAGAAACGTTTCATTGACTACAAAACCTGAGGTGTTGGGCAAATGATGCTGGGCGGGGGGTAACGGTTCTGGGAGCAGTATTCCCTCTCTGCAGTGAATGGGCTAGGACTGCATTTGGCTCATCGCCTCTAGGTCCAACACTTTGGCCACCTGTTCCGGGCTCATCAAGTTGCGCTCCAACAGGATTTGGCGGATGGGTTTGCCGGTTTCCAGGGAGAGCTTGGCTATCTCTGCCGCCTGCAAATAGCCAATGTAGGGGTTGAGGGCGGTCACCAGAGCGAGAGTTCCTTCCGCATAGCTGCGGCACCGCTCCGGGTAGGGGATGATGCCTTGAATGCAGCGCTCGGCGAAGACCTGCAGGCTGTTGTTCAAGATCTGCAGGCTGTGCAGAAGGTCGTAGGCGATGAGGGGCATCATCACGTTCAGCTCAAATTGCCCCGCCTGAGCACAGAGGGTGATGGCGGTGTCCAGCCCGATCACCTGGAAGCAGACCATGTTCAGCATCTCGGCCAGCACCGGGTTGTACTTGCCGGGCATGATGGAGGAGCCGGGCTGCACCGGCGGCAGTTGAATCTCCTTGAGGCCGGTCTTGGGGCCGGAATCCATCAGCCGCAGGTCATTGGCCAGTTTGATGCCGTCCTGGGCCAGGTTGCGCAGGGATCCCGACAGGTGCACAAAGGGGGCCATGCTCTGCATCGCTGCCATGGGATGGGGAGCCGGGGTGAGGGGCAACTGGGTGTAATCCGCCAGCCGCTGCACCACCTGTTGTCGGTACTGGGGGGGGGTGTTGAGGCCGGTGCCGACCGCGCTGCCCCCCAACCCTAAGCTGCACAGAGCCTGGCTGGCCTCCTCGATCCAGCGGCGGTGCTGGGCAAAGATGGCCGCATAGGCCCCAAAGCTGTCCCCCAGCCTTACAGGGACAGCATCCTGTAAATGGGTGCGACCGGCTTTGAGGATGCCGCGAAACTCTTGGGCCTTCTGCTCCAGTGCCGCCACCAGGTTGTCCAGTGTGACCAACAGATCCCGCCGCACCCGCGACAGGGCGGCCAGGCGGATGGCGGTGGGGATCACGTCGTTGGTGGACTGGCCGTAGTTGACGTGGTCGTTGGGGCTGACCCGCTCGTAGCGTCCCTTGGGCTCCCCCAGGATCTCCAAAGCCCGGTTGGCCAGCACCTCGTTCACATTCATGTGGTGAGAGGTGCCCGCCCCCGCCTGGTACACATCCACCACAAATTGATCCCGCAGAGATCCCTGGAGGATCTCGTCTGCTGCTTGGACAATCGCCTTGGCCACCTCTGCCGGAATGCAGCCCAGCTCGCCGTTGACTTCAGCCGCCGCCTTTTTGATCAGCACACAGGCTTCCACGTACTCTGGCAGAGGCCTGAGGCCGCTGATGGGAAAGTTCTCCAGGGCGCGGGCGGTTTGGATGCCGTAGTAAACCGATTGGGGCAGTTGTCGCTCCCCCATCGAGTCTCGTTCGCTGCGCACTTGCGGCGGAGTAGTCTCTGGAACCATGGCCGGATGATGTTTGGGGGCCGCCGCTTCAGCCGGCAG